>DASRZP010000007.1 GCA_035686305.1 Thermodesulfovibrionales bacterium
AGATTTTTTCCCGAATACCTATCACATTGAGGCTTTGGCAGTTCTGGGGCTGAGATGAAAGGCGTGCCATGGAAAGTTTGGAAAGAGTGATCGTCTCGAGCGAGGTATCGAGAAGAGCGCACCGGGAACTTTACCACTGTGCTGAAGAGGCATATCGCATGGTCAACGGTGATATCCTGGAGGCCGTAAAGGACTTTTCCGGGGATTTCAGGCGGCTCCACATAGCTTCCACCTGGAAAGATCTCCTCAAACTTGTCTCGTGGACATCTGATCCCAGGATCGGTGATCTCTTTCTCATTCTGAAGAACATCGGCGTGAAGACTGAAGAACTCCTTCCTTTCAGGGAGTCTGACATCGGGGATATCTTCCCCTGGCTCTATTACGGAAAGCGCTTTGACGCCCTCAGGAAGCTCTGCCAGATTGCTAAGACGAACGCAGAGAGACATTTGAAGAACAGGGATACACGGGTTTATACGCATCTTGTTGCGGAAGATCTCGGCAACATTGTGGCGAGCAGCCTCTGAAGGTGCTGAAGATCTCCGTGTGAGATTCTATCAGGGTATGAAAAGAACGATTTATCTCAGTAGCACACCTCTCGATGAGGCACTGACGAGATGGAACAAGAGACTCCATGAGGACAAGCTCGTCCGGCCTCTCCCCCCTGAAACCATAGACGTTACCGAGGCCCTCGGCAGGATAACGTCGGAAGCAGTCGTCGCAAAGCTCTCTTCGCCGTTCTACCATGCAGCGGCGATGGATGGATATGCTGTGAGGTTTGCCGAGACCTTTGGTGCATCTGAGACGACTCCTGTGAGGCTGCGCGTGGGTGAACAGGCCATCCCTGTTGACACGGGAGACCCCATCCCTGACCGTTTCAATGCGGTAATCATGATCGAGGATGTGAATATCGTGAGAAGTGGTCAGTCAGGGGTCAGGAATCAAGAGGTTCAGGGAAGAGCAAAGGAAGGGGGAGTCTGTGGGCACTACGAAGAACATGTCGAAATCATTGAGCCTGCAACTCCCTGGCAGCACGTGAGGACGATCGGAGAAGATATCGTTGCAACAGAGCTTATTCTTCCTGAGAACCACAGGATCAGACCTGTAGATATCGGTGCTCTTCTCGCCGGAGGGTATAGGGAGATTATGGCGAGAAGAAGGCCGAAGGTTGCCGTAATCCCCACGGGGGACGAGATTGTTGAACCCGGGACTGAACTGGTCCGGGGCAATATCATCGAGTATAATTCGCGGGTCCTCGGCGGCCTCGTCACAGAGTGGGGCGGAGAACCTCTGAGACTTCCTATTGTCCATGACGATCTTGGAGAACTCGAGGCAGCAATCGCGGCGGCCTGCGATTCATCGGACGTGGTTGTGGTCAATGCGGGTTCTTCCGCAGGATCAGAGGATTTTACGGCGCAGGCTGTGAGTGAACTGGGGGAGATTATTATTCATGGCATCGGGATCAGGCCCGGAAAACCGGTGATACTCGGTGTCGTACGGGGGAAGCCTGTCCTCGGCATCCCGGGTTATCCCGTCTCTGCATATATAACCTTCGATCTCTTCGCGAGGCCGATGATCTATGCCCTGCAGGGGATGAAGGTCCGGCAGCCTGAGAGGATAAAGGCCCTTCTGTCGAGACAGACAGCGTCACCCTTGGGACAGGAGGAGTTTGTGAGGATGAAGGTTGGGGCCGTAGGGAACAAGATGATAGCAACGCCCATAGGCAGCGGCGCGGGGGTGATCATGTCTCTGGTCAGGGCTGACGGTATCGTGAGGATACCCTCAATGTCCGAAGGGATAGGCGCAGGGTCGCAGGTTGACGTTGAGTTGTTGCGGGATAAAGATGAGATAAGGAACACCATTGTCTGTATCGGAAGTCACGACAACGCCCTCGATGTCCTCGCGAATTCTCTTAAGAAGAGATGCCCCGAATTCTCCCTCTCTTCCGCCCATGTCGGTTCTATGGGGGGTCTCATTGCCCTCAAGAAGGGAGAGGCACACATGGCAGGGACGCACCTCCTCGATGAGGAGACGGGGCTCTATAATATTCCCTATATCCTGAAACTTCTCCCGGACAGAAAGATTGTTCTCATAAACCTTGTTTACCGGCAACAGGGTCTTCTTGTGAGGAAGAGTAATCCAAGGAAGATACAAGGTTTTGAAGATCTCCTGCGGGAAGATGTCGTATTTATCAACAGACAGCAGGGAGCGGGGACGAGGCTTCTCACAGACAAACATCTCAGGGAGCTTGGCATAGATCCCTCCCGGGTGAAAGGATACGAGAGAGAGGAATACACGCATATGGGGGTGGCCTCAGCTGTGTTGACCGGTATTGCTGATACAGGGCTTGCGATCTTGGCCGCCGCAAATGCCCTGGACCTCGATTTTATCCCTGTTGCGCGGGAGCGGTACGATCTGGCGATTCCCTATGATTTCATGGAGCTGGAGATGATAAAGGCCCTCTTGGAGATAATCAGGGAAGACAGAGAGTTCAGAAATGCCGTCGTCAGCCTTGGAGGATATGATGTAAGTGACATGGGGAAGATACTCTATGAATCTTGACGGTGTAGTCGCATACGAAGGCGGACATGCCTCAAAGCCTTCTGCTGACCGGGCTATGGGCTTACGGTCCGCATATGCTGACCAGCTAATAAACCTGACTCTTGCCCGCGAATCGGAAGCCGACCCCGAAGTATTGAATTATGCGGGGCCACGTTAGATCCTTTCCGTATAGTGCAATGAAGGTATGATATCTAAGTGTCTTCACTATGTTTGTTCGATTGGTTTCATCGTGTTCGCCCTGCTTCTCGTGCCACTTTCGTCAGGAGCCGATGATGTTGCCCGGCGGGGAAACGTGGTCCATCACGATATCAAGATTACTATCCACCCTCAGGAGCATCGTCTTATTGCAGAAGACCTGATAACACTGCCGGATGGGTATCAGGCCGAGGTCCATTTTACCCTCCACAGTGGGCTCGATCCCTCATCGTTGACGCCGGGTGTGAGCATTGTGCGTGAGGGAGAAAGGTCCGGTCATGTCCCTGTCGAATCTTACAGGGCCAGACTCCCTCAGGGCCAAAGGAAGTTCAGGCTCACATTCGGCGGAACTCTTTTTCATCCAGGATCATCAGAGAAGGCAGAGGCGAGGGGCTTCAGCCAGACACCCGGCATCGTTTCAGAGGAGGGTCTATATCTTGCGGAAAGTTCTGCATGGTATCCCCTTTTCGATGAACCCTTCATCACCTTTACTCTTAACGTTCATCTTCCTCCTGAATGGGATGCGGTGAGCCAGGGAGAGCGTGTGCTCCATGCACGGGAAGAGGACGCAACGCGCGTGATCTGGGAATCACCGGAGCCGCAGGAAGAGATATTTCTCATAGGCGGTCGATTTACGGAGTACACCAAGCAGGCCAGCCGAGTCATGGCGATGGTCTTTCTCAGGACGCCTGACAGGGAACTCGCGGAAAAGTATCTCGATGCGACAGCTCGATATATCTCAATGTATGAAAAACTAATCGGTCCCTATCCCTATAAGAAGTTTGCCCTTGTCGAGAACTTCTGGGAGACGGGCTTTGGGATGCCCTCCTTTACACTCCTCGGGCCGACAGTCATACGCCTGCCCTTTATCGTCGATACCTCATATCCCCATGAGATACTCCATAATTGGTGGGGGAACAGCGTCTTCCCCGATTATGCAGAGGGGAACTGGTCGGAAGGGCTGACCGCTTATCTCGCCGACCATTTTATGAAGGAACAGCAGGGGAGCGGCGCAGAGTACCGCGAAACAACGCTCCAGAAATATGCTGATTATGTACTTGGGGGGAGGGATTTTCCTCTCACCCAATTCCGCTCGCGCCACAGTTCTTCTTCAGAGGCCATAGGATATGGAAAGGCCCTCATGTTTTTCCACATGCTCCGCCAAGAGCTCGGAGACGAGGTCTTCAGGGCAGGACTCAGGGACTTCTATGGCGAGATGAAATTCAGGTACGCCTCCTTTGATGACCTGAGAAGGAGCTTCGAAAAAGTCTCTGCAAAGGACCTGAAGACAGAGTTTTCCCAGTGGATAACCCGAACAGGGGCTCCGGAGATAAAAGTGACCCATGGAGAAGTGCGGAAAGAAGAGCAGGGTTATATCCTCTCCGCGCGGATCGAACAGGTTCAGGTCGGGGAGGCATATCATCTTCGCGTACCGGTTGCAGTCACCTTGCAAGGCCAGGAGAGGGCGTATCAGACTACGATCATCATGGATAAGAAGGTGATTGATCTCGCAATTCCTCTTCCTTCAAGACCTTTGCGGTTCGATGTTGACCCTGAGTTCGACCTATTCCGAAGGCTTAACAGGGAAGAGATACCACCTGCACTGTCACAGTCGCTGGGAGCGAAGAGGATGCTGATTATCCTTCCGTCTTCGGCAAAGCCGAAGACAGTCGAGGCCTACCGCGATTTCGCGAGTTCCCTGGCGAATTCCGGTCCTGACGAAGTGGATATAAGGCTTGACAGGGATATTGACAGACTCCCTTCTGACAGAGCGGTCACGGTTCTGGGATGGGAGAACCTCCTTTTCTCCCAGACCCTTACGGTCCTTTCAGCTTATGGTGTGAGCATGAAGAAGGGGGGCCTGTTTCTCGGCAAGGCTGAACTTCCGCAGGAGGACCATTCATTTGTGCTTGTTGCGAGAAACCCTGCAAATAAAGAGGTGGCCCTGACATTCATTGCTTCATCTCCGCTCGAAGCCCTGCCAGGTCTCGCGAGGAAACTCCCCCATTACCGCAAATACAGTTACCTCGGATTTACGGGCATCGGGCCGACAAATGTGGCTAAGGGGAGGTGGCCTGTTACCGATTCACCGATGGCGGTACTCCTGGCTGACAAAGGATCGGTCGCTAAAGTTAAGATGGGAGAGCTTGCTTCAAGGGAACCCCTACTTGCAGCTCGTGAAAAGCCCTTGACTGCGACGGCAAAGAATGACGAAAGGAGATCGACTGACTCCGGGAAGGAGAGGAAAGTCAGCCTTGGGACGGTCCCTGATTTCGGCTTCGGCGGCAAAGGGTACCGTCTTTCCGGCGTGGTGCCTGGTTCGCCGGCGGATGCGTGCGGATTGAAGGAGGGCGATATCATAATCAGGATCAATTCGACACCTGTGGCCGGCTTGAAGGACCTTTCCGATATTTTGAAGTCATTGGTGCCCGGGACCTCTGTCTCTATCACCTTCATGAGGGATGGAAAAGAGATGACCGTCGAAACAGAAGTGAAGGTAAAGGAGCGATGAATCCTGAACACACAGTTGGAAGAACATATTTTCATTTAGGTCTGCTCTTCCGGCTGCCGGGTTTAAGATGAAAGGCCGCAGCAACCACCTCTCTCTCTCCTTTCAGGAGGAGGTTCAATGTTCCTATTTTAGGGACGGAAGGACTGCGACGCTTGACTATGTGGTCGCGAGTGAAGAGGAGGCTGGAAGG
The DNA here is from genome assembly GCA_035686305.1 of Thermodesulfovibrionales bacterium. NCBI lineage: Bacteria > Pseudomonadati > Nitrospirota > Thermodesulfovibrionia > Thermodesulfovibrionales > Thermodesulfovibrionales bacterium. The sequence goes on from DASRZP010000007.1 coordinate 5,457, forward strand.
TTTCACTCCTATCTCTCCCGGGGATACCGGCGTCTCGGAAATCTCTTCTATAGGAATGCCTGTGCAGACTGTTCTGCCTGCATACCTCTTCGCATCGAGACAGCACGGTTTGAGGCGAGCAAGAGCCAGAGAAGGGCGTTAAGGAGAAATAGCGATATAAGACTCGGAATCCCGCATCAAACTATGCTCACTACGAGGAAGGTTGAGCTCTACAGGAAATATGTCCGGTCCAAACACGGCAACAGAGAGCAGGGAGGAGAGAATTACCATACCGTTCTTTCCCTTATCCATTATGGTTATGCTGACACGATAGAGATGGATTACTATCTTGGCGACAAACTGATCGGAGTCGGAATCGTAGACGGGGGAACCGATTCGCTCTCTTCGAATTATTTCTATTACGATATTGATCATCTCGACCGGAGACTGGGTGTCTTCAGCATCCTCAGTGAGATATCCCTCGCAAAGGTCACGGGGAAAAGGTATTATTATCTCGGATTCTGCATTGAAGAGAACCCGAAGATGTCATACAAGAGAGATTTCCGGCCGAATGAGATTCTTGTGAAAGGGGCATGGAGAGAGTATCTGACGTAGAACCTGCAGTGTCTTCTGTTGCACCGAGCAGCGATATTCAGAAAGAGTCTCTATCCGTAGGTTTCCGCGTCCCGATGACAATCGATGGCGTTTGATCCAGCAACAAACACTGTCCAGCTGAAATGCGTCAATAATACTTGCTCACAGAAAGATAGATTGAAGCATTTCTCTTTATCTACCTAACAAGTCCTCTAGTGGTCTGATATAATGTGAAGAAGAAAGAAGGAGGAATCTATGAATGCCTTTATCGAGCTGGTATTATCTGTGCGAGCAGGAGTGGCAAGCAACAATTGAAAGGTCCTGATATGAGTGATTTTGTGGGAGATAGTAGCTTTCTGCAAAAGCTTATAGACGCTGTACCGGCTATGTTGTTTATAGTGGACCATGATGTGAGAATCATCCATTTGAATCGGGCGGCGTCCAAACTTGTGGGATCGTCGAAAGAAAAAGTCTTGATGACGATAGGAGGAGAAATACTTCATTGCATTTATGCCAATGAGACCCCTGAGGGATGTGGACGCTCACAACATTGCCCAGAGTGTGTCATAAGAAATTCCGTGCATAATGCTTTTGCAGGACAAGCAGTCTACGGTGAAACTGCGGCGATGAAACTGAGCCATGACGGCCGCATTGATGATGTCTTCTTCAGTGTGACGACAACTCCTTTTAGCCACGAAAATAGCGCCTTTGCTCTTCTTATACTGGACGACATTTCGGCACAAAAGAAAATTGAAGAAGCTTTAAGCAAGGCCAACGAGCTCCTTGAGCAGCAGGCAATGACGGATCCCCTTACTGGCATTTATAACAGACTGAAATTTGATGAGATGTTTATGAAAGAAATAAGCAGGTCCAAGCGGCACAAAATTCCGTTCTCGCTCGTTATGTTCGATATAGATCATTTCAAAACGATAAATGACACCTGTGGTCATCATATAGGCGATACTGTCTTGCAGCAACTTACAGCCCACATATCGCAACATGTGAGGGAACACGACTGTTTTGCCCGGTGGGGAGGCGACGAATTCGTGATTTTGTTGACACACAATTCTTTGGAGACAGCGGCACGCTTTGCAGAAAACCTTCGCGCTGAAATAGAAGCATTATGGATCAGGGGACTGCAGAGGATCACTTGCAGTTTTGGTGTGGCTCAACTTAATGATGACGATGATATCTTTAGCCTCACGAAGCGAGCCGATGAGGCGCTTTATAAGGCGAAAGCATCTGGAAGAAATCGCGTAGAAAAATCATAGGAGTTATCACTTGTTGTGGTCTTTCCTGTCTATCCTTTGCCCGCCATACCGCCGGGGTGAAAGAGCATGCTTATGAAAGCGGGTATCATTATCTGTTAAATTCCGCTCGTACTCTGTAGGATAATGAAAATACTCTAAAGTTTCGACTTCTGTGAGCAGGGCTGCGACAGAAAAAGATTGACGGCAGAGCTCAGAGCCTGACCGTACCCAGCAAGCCAACAAGAGAGTCATGCTTCCTCGATGTCATCGGCGTAGATTTTGACGCCGATGCTCCTGCCGAGGAGCTCTATATTTACTACGAAGGTACACTGGTCCTCCTTCCTCTGGAGCACCCCCTCAGATCCCTGCAAAGGACCTGATCTGACCCTTACCCTTGTCCCCTCCTTGAGATGGGGATAAATGTCAAGGAGCTGTCCGCTACCGACCATGAGCTTGAGGGAGTCAATTTCCTCATTTGCGACCGGCGTGGGGTAGCCTGGCTCGGCCGAGAGGAGGTTCATTGCTCCTCTCGTCTTGAGAACGCCCACGAAATTTTCCGGGGAAGGATGCAAACGGACGAACAGATAACCTGGGAAAATGGGAAAGTCGATCCACTTTCGTCTGTCCTTCCACTGTCTCAGTTTTCTGACCGTAGGAAGGAAGGTCTCTATCTGCTTTTTTGTGAGTTCATCATGGACGAGAAATTCGTGATTCGACTTCACGTAGAGGGCATACCAGTTCATTTTTGCACAGCCATGCTCCCATCTGATGAGCTACTTGCCCGTTCGATAACGCTGGCAGAGCCAGACAGATCCCCTTGGCCAGGGACGCACGCACCCTTTCTCTTCTTCATTATATCAAGTCGTCAGGCAGGCGAAACAGGTGAAGTGGGATCTTTCATGAACCGCGTGGAAAAGAGATCATACGTGAGAAAGCTGGCCGTAATCGCAGAGAGTCTGTCCCGCCCTGAAGCCCTTAAAGACTATGGCGCCTAATAAAAAAAGAGGCCGCCTTCTATAGGATTACCTCTTGATTTTCATGGAAGCCTGGGCGGTTTCGAACTGCCGACCTCTGCCGTCACAGTGCAAGAACTGACATGCTTACTAATACCGGCAGAAGAACTCTGCACGCACAAGTGGAAAGCATCGGCGCGTCTTCCATCCAGCAGAACTAAACCGCTTGCGCGGTGGTAACGAGTAGTCAGTCAGTTCCGAAAAAATAGACCTCTCTTTGTGTTGTCAGGCTTTGGCCTGTTCAGTCCGCCCTTGCTGATCAATTCTTGTCATTTTACAATCTTCTTCTGACGG
>DASRZP010000008.1 GCA_035686305.1 Thermodesulfovibrionales bacterium
CGTCAGAAGAAGATTGTAAAATGACAAGAATTGATCAGCAAGGGCGGACTGAACAGGCCAAAGCCTGACAACACAAAGAGAGGTCTATTTTTTCGGAACTGACTGACTACTCGTTACCACCGCGCAAGCGGTTTAGTTCTCCAGTTCGTACTCGTCAGAATCGAGAAGTCAGAGCCGACGTTAAATTCTCCTTATACTTGATATGCACTCTACAGCATCTGAAATTTCACTTGCAGACGCAGTACGGCTTTTCTCTTATACCTCTGAGCCGCATTATGTTATACTTGCGTTGAACCCCAGATCTCCTCGTTGCAGCGCGTGGGGCGTTATAGTAACTGGACATCCATGAATGAAATGGGGTGAAAGCACGATGAGATCGGTAAAGTGCCACGCGCCTTCAGTCGCATCTGTAAGCGCTTTGGAGCAACAAACCGCAAAAAAGACCTCAGCATCTGTTCGCAGTATCTTTCTCGCCTATGTAAGGGATGAGGCATATTTCCGTCTGCTGGATGAATATCCCGGTGAAAACGCACGGATCAAGGTGGCGGCTTTCCCGCCTCTGGGTATTCAGACCCTCGCGCCTGTTTTACGGCGTTGCGGACACAGGGTCAGGATGTTCGATACCTGCCATCCCGATATGCGCGCAGAACAGATCGCGGCTGCAATTGAAGAAGAGAGGCCGGATGCCGTGGCTCTTTCATTTCTGTCAGTGACCGCGTATCCCGTTGTGAAAAAGCTCGCCGAGAGACTGAAATTCTCATCGCCATGGGTAAGGATCATTGTCGGGGGTGTGTTTGCATCCATGAACGGCCACCGCATCATTGAGGGATGCCCATATATTGACTGTGTTGGTGTTGGAGAGGGTGAAGAGCTGCTTCAGGATTATCTGGCTAATCTTGACAATCCCGGTGCGGTTGATGGTCTTGTTTGGCGTAACGGCGGCCAGGTTGTGTGCAATAAGCCGCGCCCGCTGATTGAAGACCTGAACCAGTATCCCTATCCCGACCGTACCAGTCTGCCTATTGATTATATAGAATCATTGCCGCTGGACGTTCCGGCTATTCTCTCTTTCGACAAATTCTGCACCATACAGACATCCAGGGGCTGTCCATACAAGTGCATATACTGCGATATCCCGACCTTCTCTCACGGCAAATGGCGCTACCGTTCCGCAGCGCATGTCCTTGGAGAAATGCAGGAACTGAATGATGCCGGCTATCGCTCCCTTTATCTGACCGATGACCACTTTCTCATGAACAGCAGACGCATAAATGAAATATGTACCGGTATTATTGATCGCAAGTTCGCGTTCAGATGGGGATGCGAAGGCCGCGTGGATTCTCTGGCCGTCGAGCAGATGCCGATTATGGTCAAGGCAAACTGCGATATGCTCGCATTCGGGGTTGAGGCAGGGACCCAAAAGGTACTCAACAGGCTCGGCAAGGGGCAGACGATTGAACAGATAGAGCATGCGATTGGACAAGCCAAGAAACATGGCATTAAAAGGGTGCATGGTTTTTTTGTGATAGGCTCGCCGAAAGAGACAGCGGACGACATTATGAAAACATTCAGCTTTGCCGCCCGGCTGCAGATCGATACCTTCGGCTTCAACAGACTGAGCGTATATAGGGGAACGCCGTTGTGGCGCGAGTATGTTGACCGTGGCATTGTTGACGATAAAGTTGATTGGTATAAGTCTTTTAAATGCGCCGACATTGATGCTGATGTGCTGTCGGGCAGGGTTGTCAGCAGTCTTCGCATGCAAGGTTACGCAAGGCTGCTGGCGTACCGCGCCATCATGCGTCCCTTAAAGACATGGCTGCTGCTGAGGACATTCAGCAGACATATGAAAAAATCGGACATGTTAAAGTTGATCCTTAGTCCATTCTATTGGAAGAAGGTGGTTGTTAAGCCCGAGCTGCCGGCGAGTTTCACGAGCGCAGTGCGGTAGTGTCCGGCAAATGGTTATAAAAATATGGTCTATTACACTTACTTGTGGCTGTAACAAACGCCCTCACGTCGTTTGAAAAGTCTCCTATTCCAATCGTAATGTTGACGGAGTTTCGTCTGGTTTAACCTATCGATTGGTCGGGCATGCCGTGTAAAACGTATGACTTGTCGCTTAGAGTCCGACCGTGGGAGTTTGGTAGTTCACCCACGTAGCTTGAAGGAGGTGTAAAGGGTAATCTGAAACACATTATAGTAGCCTTGGCTACAAATCGTATCCGGGTAGTTATTACCACAACATCCTTGGCCTCTATCAGGTACCCTCGATTGCGCCCTGGCGGCGTACGGTGAAAGCCTCTGGAGGAAGATAACTGGAAAGCCGTATTCAGGAAAACTGACTGTCCGGTTTGATGAGGGGGAGCTGGAGATAGAGCTTTGTTGCCACTACGCCAGCTCTCCACTCTACTGGAGGCGACACCGATCCAGGGAAATGGTGGGTTACTGTTCTTTGGCCGTCCACTGATGAAAGTTTCTTTCGGCATTTCGAACCAGAGAAAGAGGCCCCAAAAAATCTTCCTCCCTTATAGCCTGGGACTGCAGACGGTAGGATATGACAGATACAGGAGAAACTCGAAAGGTATCGCAGATCGTCCCTCTAAAAATAGCAGAGCCCACGATTAGAAGCTGTGATCAGGATCGAAGGAAAGGGACACTAACGGTGGATGTTTGACTGCTGGAAGATGGCGGCCGCTGTGCCGGGCGGCCGCCTGGCTTTCAGCCTGGGAGGTTCTATTTCAGTCTGTCCTTGTCCGGCTTTTTCCTGTGCTTTGCCATGTAGGCCCGCCCCCGCATTTTCCTGACAACCCCCTTTGCCACGCCCTCCGGCAGCCCGTAATAATTCGAAACCTCTCCCGCGACCTGCTTAACGGATAGCCGCCCCTTCGCATTCAGGTACCTGTTAAGGACATACCGCTCGGGCTTGGTCAGGTCCAGCTCCCGGATGAATTTTTCCCTCCTCGCCTTTGACCTGATTCCCCGCCGCAGACTCATCTTCAGCCAGTCCTGGTCATTCCATATTTGGCTGAGGGCCTCAAGGATATCCATGTCTTTATCGGTGGGGACTTTCTGGATGATCCCGCGTCTGATAAGAAAGCTCAAAGAGTTCTCCGTCATGTCGTATTTTTTCGCTATTTCCTCAAGCATTTTTTTGATCCTCTTTCCGCTTATTGGGCAATGGTTGCTGAAATCTCACAATTTCAAAAAGATAAACAAGTTATCAATTCTCACATTTCCACAAAGGAACAAACTTCATTATTTGTTTCTTTCGAGCCTTCCAATGTAGATACCAACGGGGGCAGAGCCGAGTATGAAAGAGGTAATTGAGAAATACATGAGTGAAGTTTCACCGATGCAGAAGGGCCACAGAAGAAACCTGGAGATAGCTCCGCATTTCTGTGATCTCTTCGGTGATTCTCTTGTCAGCGAAGTCACCACCTCAAGGCTTTCTTCGTATAAGGCGAAGCGTTTGACCGGTGAGATTATTTATGGCCGGGGAAGAGGGAAGCGAGCTGGGGAGTCTACGGTCAAGAAAGAGTTTGCTTTTCTCCGTACGGTCTTCAATAAAGCTATCAACGAATGGCATGACGACTGGAGCGGTTGGTTCAAGGTACATCCCGAAAATCCTGTTAAGGCTGTAATCAAGGGGCTTACTGACAGGAAACGTGTCCGCTATGTCCTATCCGATGAAGCAGAAAGGCTTGCGGTGGAACTCAGGCAGTCCGAGCTCGGATGTCTTCGCGAGTTTGTCATCGTTGGCTGTCAGACCGGCATGCGCGAAGGCAACATAGTCAACCTTCTTGTATCCCAGTGCGATTTCAAGAACGGGCTAATTATCAAGCCTGGTGAGGAGATGAAAGGCGGAGAACCTTTCGCGATAAAGATGACCTCTGCAGTGAGGGAGACACTTCAAGGTGTTATCAGGTCTCGCCGACTCATTAGCCCCTTCGTATTTACAGACGGGCAGGGCAAGCCTTACACCGTTAACGCCGTCTCTATGTCGTTCAGGAGGGCATGCAAGCGCGCGAAGGTTGCTGATCTGAGGTTCCATGATCTTCGCCATGATTTTGCTACTCTCCTGATCAACTCGGGTGCATCGCTCTATCAGGTCCAGCATGCGCTTTCTCATGCGGACCCAAGGATGACACAGAGATATGCACATCTTCTGCCTGAAAACAGGGATGTTGTTGACCGAATTGAAGGAGAAGGAATGGCAGCTGCGCTGATGCGTGTCAATGAGAAATCGGGAAGCTACTACCCGGCTACTACCCGCAAGGAAAAACAAAAGAGGTTGCAAGCCGCAACCCCTTGAATTTGTTGGCGTCCCCAGCGGGATTCGAACCCGCGTTACCGCCTTGAAAGGGCGATGTCCTAGGCCGGGCTAGACGATGGGGACACGGATGGTGAGCCGCGTTGGATTCGAACCAACGACCCACGCCTTAAAAGGGCGTTGCTCTACCAACTGAGCTAGCGGCCCTCTGGGTCCTATAGAATACACGCGCCCTCGGTTTTTTGTCAATCGCAGCAGGCGTCAAAAGACGGTCGTCAACGTACCCATCCGGCACGAGAAGGGGTTCATTCATCCTTCCCGGACCTGGAGCGGTTTGCACTCCTGCCGAGACAGACGCACTTCACGACGTCGAGTTTCTTTATTCTCGTACAGCCATTGCAAGAAACACAATCGGCCTTCGTCTTGCCTTCCCTTAACCTTTCCAGGAGATCGGGTTCCCTGATCAGGGGTCTCGCAAGTGAGACGAGGTCTGCATAGCCCTTCTTGAGGACCTCCTCCATGACCGTCTTCGACCGCATCCCTCCTACGAGCATAACAGGGATATGGAGGGCTTTCTTAAACGCCCTTCCAGCCTCCCTGAAGTATGCCTCTCTGTCTTCGCTCAGGATGCCGGGCTGAATTGTTGCGTCTCCTGCCTCATACATGCCGCCGCTTACCTCGACAGCGTCAATCCCCAGGCCTTCCAGTCTTCTTGCGATCCTCACCGCCTCCCTTGTCTTCAGGCCGCCCTCGACCATGTCGTCGCCATTCATCTTGATCATGACCGGATAATCTTCTCCTGCCTCTTTTCTTACGGCTCTGAAGACCTCTTCGAGAAAGTGGAACCTTCGCTCCTCGTCGCCGCCCCAGTAGTCATCACGCCTGTTCGTATGGGGAGAGAGGAACTCGCTTACGAGGTAGCCGTGGGCGCCGTGGATCTGGAGCGCGTCAAAGCCTGAGATCCTGGCGCGTCTCGCAGCCTCTCCGAAGGCGTCGACGATTTCCCATATCTCCTCCTCCTTCATCGCCCTTGGCATGATCTTTGTGGAAGGATCATATACGGGCGAAGGCGCGATCGGCTCATTCCCTCCGAGAAGGAGGGGGATGGACTGCCTGCCCCCGTGGGAGAGTTGAACGGCGATGACTCCTCCGGCTTCATGGACTGCATCAGTGAGGTTCTTCAGCCCCTTGATGTAGATGTCGCTGTGAACGCAGAGCATCTGCGGCGCCGATCTTCCCGACGGGTGGACAAGGGCATTGCCTGTGATGATCAGTCCGACGCCGCCCCTGGCAAGGTTGCGGTAGAGTTCTATAATCGAGTCAGTGACAAAGCCGTCTTCGTCTGCCCGCTTTTCGTAGGTGGCAGAACGCACGAGGCGGTTCTTAAGCTCCAGTCCATTGAGAGAAAAAGGCTGGAATAGCATGCTCACCTCCACATTCAGTCGATCCAGATTTTCGCCGCTTCAAAGGCAACAGGTGCTTTTTCCGGACTTCACATCTTCAGTCGGATCGCCATATTGATTGCTTCGATCATGCTCGCAGGAACGGCAATGCCTTTCCATGCGATATCATAGGCCGTCCCATGGTCGGGCGATGTCCTGATGATGGGCAGTCCGACGGTTACGTTGACGCCCGTATCAAAGGCAATCATCTTGAGGGGGATCAATCCCTGATCGTGATACATAGTTACGATGATATCGATGGCGCCATGATAGGCCTTGTGAAAAAGGGTATCAGGAGGATAGGGACCATCAACAGTGATTCCCTCGTTCTTTGCGGCCTCGATTGCAGGGATGATCGCCTCGGCTTCCTCCTCGCCAAAAATGCCCGATTCCCCGGCGTGGGGGTTTAATCCTGCGACAGCTATGGCCGGGCTGTCGATCCCGAGCATGTCGCAGGCCTTCTGGGCAAGGCGGATCGTCCGCAGTACCCGTTCTCTTGTGATGAGGCCAGGGACGTCCCTCAGCGCCGTATGGATCGTCACGAGGATGACTCGAAGCGGTCCTCCCGCCAGCATCATAGCATACTCCTTCGTGCCGGTGAACTCGGCGAGCATTTCGGTATGTCCGGGCCATCGGAAGCCTGCAAGTTTCAGAGCCTCTTTTGAGATAGGGGCTGTAACAATTCCATCGACCTTCTTCTCCGCTGCGAGTTTAACAGCCTTCCTGATATACTCCACACAGGCCTTTCCATTCTGGGCATCGGGAACAGTTTTCTTGTACGAGGTAAGCACATTGACGTCCAGGAGCCAGAGAGTCCCGGGGGAGAGAGAGGCCTCATCAGGGCTCTTGATGATCTTGAGATCGAGGGAGCTCTTGCAGAGGCTCAGGGCGTCTCGAACCACAGGGAGGTCTCCTATCATGACCGGCAGACACCCCCGGACATGGGGAGACGACAGGGCCTTGACAAGGACTTCAGCCCCTATGCCGGCGGGGTCTCCAAGGGTCAGGGCGATCTTCTTCATCGCCAGAGTATTCTCATGCTATCCAGCTTTGCCTCTGCAATCGGGCATGTCACCGCAGCCTGCTGAAGGCCTTGTACAGACCTTCCACAAGGTCGGCCATCCTCCGGTAGTCGAGGGTGTCCGGAGTGTCTCCCGGGCCGTGGTAGTTCGGATTCCGGTAAAAGGCGGTGTCGGTAACCATGCACGCTGGATAGCCGAATTTCCAGAAACTGCGATGGTCGGAAAAATCCACGCCGGGGATACAAGAGACTGCGTTCAGAGACTCCACGGGCAATGAAGAGACAGCGCGGAAAGAATCCCTGATCCTCTTCGTGAAGGCCCTTGACGAGATGTTTCCGACGAAGGCGATGAAGTTGCCTCTGTCTGGATAGAACCATTTGAAGAGGGAGGCTGGATAGAATTGGGACCCTTCGTCATCAGAGAAGTATCCAAGCATCTCAAGGGCGATCATGCCGTAAACCTTTACGCCCTCTTTCCTGAGCCCCTCTGCATAGACGTAGCTCCCCATCCTCGAGGTCATGAAGAAAGGAGGTTCCTCGAGGGTAAAGGCCACAAGCCGGACCGTTTTCCCGAGGGGCCTCAGGGCGATCTGTCTCGCCAATTCAAGAAGAGACGAAACACCGCTCGCATTGTCATCGGCTCCGGGGGTTCCGATGACGGTATCATAATGAGCGCCGACAACGAGTATCCCGCCACCGTCGTCACGTTCTCCCGGCACCTCGGCGGTGATGTTGTAGTAGGCGTTGCCATCATAGGTGAAGGGCTGCCTCCCTGTGGGGCATCCCCTCGAACTGAATCCGTCCTCTATATAGTCGGCGGCAGCATTGAGCCGGTTGAGATCAAGGTAGCTCCTCTGTCCGATCTCTTCGGAGAGATATCTTACTGCCTCCATAAGGCTGGATGGGGTATCTTCTCTTTTTATTTCTGATCCCTTTCAGTCGGCTGCGAGATCGGCCTCGATGTCAAGGGTAATCTCCACGTTCTCACCCGCGACTTCTCCCTTTTCCATCGGTTCATGCCATGCCACCGTGTAATCGTAACGATTGAGGGAAGTTGTTGCACTGAAGCCGATCGTTGTTTCCCCTCCGAAGGGGCTCGTAACAGGACCGAAATATTCCACCTCAAGGGTTACCGCACGGGTAGTTCCGCGAATGGTCAGATCCCCTGCCACTCTGCAACGATTGCCGCCTAAGGCTTCTGCACGGGTGCTCCTGAAAATGATCTTCGGATATCTTTCGAGGTCAAGAAAGTCGGGGCTGAAGAGATGCTCGTCACGCTTCCTGATGCCTGTCGTGAGGCTTGCGACGTCTATCTCGACCTCGACGGATACATGAGACATCTCAGGAGGGTCGAACTGAATTGCGCCGCTTATCTTGGTGAAGAGACCGCGGACGTTCGTGATCATCATGTGTTTCACTGAAAAGGCAACGACGGAGTGATCGGGGTCTATCATCCAGCGGGCCATAGGCCACCTCCCGGGTATGCTGATTTTGGCGCAAAGGGTATTATGTAAGTATAGTATAGCATTCTGAAAAGGGAAGACAATGGTGAAAAAGGATGTTACCATAATCGGCGCAGGCGCGGCAGGGCTTATGTGCGCCATCGCAGCGGGGAGGCGCGGACGGTCGGTAGTTGTCCTGGACCACGGAGAGAGGATAGGGAACAAGATACGAGTTTCCGGAGGGGGACGCTGCAATTTTACCAATGCGAATATCAGCCATGAAAACTATTTGTCCTGTAATCCTCACTTTTGCAAATCGGCGCTCTCACGGTTCACCCCACACGATATTATCGAGATGCTCAGGAGGCATAATTTCGGATACCATGAAAGGGAGAAGGGAAGGCTCTTCTGCAAGGGCAGCTCGCTGGGGGTTGTGACGATGCTCAGGAGAGAATGCATTGAAGCAGGAGGAGAGATACGGTTGAAGTGCCGGATTCTCAATATAGAGAAGAAGGGCCTTTTTGCCGTCGCGACAAGCCTCGGCTGTTTTCAATCGGAGTCTCTCGTCATCGCGACGGGAGGGCTTTCGTATGCAGGATTGGGGGCAACGGATTTCGGCTACCGGACTGCAGAAGAATTCGGCATCGCGGTCACAGAGCTTCAGCCTGCACTCGTGCCGTTCACCTTCAACGCCGGAGACCTCAATCTTTTCCGCGAACTGAGCGGGATCCCGATCGATGCTGCCGTCAGCTGCGGGGACAAGAGGTTTCGCGAGAATATCCTCTTCACCCATCGCGGCATGAGCGGCCCTGCAATCCTCCAGATCTCTCTCTACTGGGAAAGGGGTGACAGCATCCTCATCGATCTGCTTCCTGAAAGGGATGCGAATGAATTATTCACAGCAAGGCGGAAAAGCAGGACAGAGATGCGAAACCTCCTTGCCGGGTTCCTCCCGAAACGCTTTGTCGAGAGATGGCTTGACTTCTCCACTATCCGATCGAAGCCAATCTGTCAGTATGCCGAGAAGGAGCTCAGGAGTATTGCCCATCAGCTGCACAACTGGGAGGTCAGGCCAGCAGGGACAGAGGGGTATGAAAAGGCGGAGGTGACCTCAGGTGGAGTCAGTACTGACGAACTGTCATCGAAGACCATGGAGGCAAGAAAGGTCCATGGCCTTTTTTTTATCGGAGAGGTCGTCGATGTTACCGGACAACTGGGAGGCTATAACCTGCATTGGGCGTGGGCTTCCGGCTATGCAGCAGGACAGTACGCGTGAAGGCATTGAGAAAAATTGTTTGGTTCGAATCGGACATGGCCCCGAAGTTTATGAATAGAGCTCGATAACATCAAAACCTCTGTGTGCTACTCTAAAGGGCATTCTCTGTGCCTTCGTGTCTCTGTGGTAAGATCTTAGAGGGACCCTTCATATGAAACCGATCATCCTTGCGTCAGCATCACCGAGAAGGAGGGAACTCCTGGCCTTAACGGGTTTGAAGTTCAAGGTTGATCCTGGCGATTACGAGGAAGCGATGGATTCTCATCGTGCTCCTCATGATCTGGCCAGGTTCCTCTCCCTCGAAAAGGCCAGGGCTGTTGCCCCGAGACACCGGGACGCGATTATCATCGCGGCAGATACCTTTATTGTCTTCAACGGAGAACTCCTCGGGAAGCCTCGCACCGGAGGGGAGGCAAGGAGAATGCTCAGGATGCTCAGTGGAAAGAGTCATTCCGTCATTACCGGTTTTACGGTCCTCGATACCGGGAGAGGGAGAAGGTTGTCAAGATCGGTTCAGACGAGAGTCTGGTTCAGGAGGCTCGCTCCTGGGGAGATAGACGCGTATGTCAGATCCGGGGAACCGCTGGACAAGGCAGGAGGGTATGCAATCCAGGGATTGGGATCTCTCATCGTGAGGAAGATCGAAGGTGATTTTTTTAATGTCATCGGTCTCCCTTTGAGCGCATTAGTCGAGAGTCTGAAACGTTTCGGGATCAATGTACTGTGAGCGGAGGACTTTATGAATGAAGTGCTGAAGGTCGTGAAGGAAAGGCGGAGCGTCAGAAGCTTTCAGGGAAAGGATATCCCCGAGGAGGTGGTCAGGAAGCTCATCGATGCGATGGTTTGGGCGCCGAGTGCGGGGAACCTGCAGTCAAGAAAGTTTTACGCAATAAGGGACGGCAGAGGAAAGAGAGGCATTGCCGTTGCGGCATTGAATCAAGATTTCATCGCCCATGCCCCGCTTGTTATTGTCGGCTGCGCGGATCGGAGGATAGAGGCCCGCTACGGAGAGAGGGGCGTGAATCTCTATGCGCTTCAGGACGTGGCATGCAGTTTGATGAACATGATGCTCGTTGCGTGGGAAAACGGACTCGGAAGTGTCTGGGTCGGTGCCTTCAGGGAGAACGAGATCATTCAGTCCCTTGGACTTCCCCCTCATCTCAGACCCGTAGCTATCGTCCCTGTAGGCTACCCTTCGAGAATTCCCTCAGCGCCGCCGAGGGTCTCTGCGGAAGATGCTGTTGTGTTCAGGTCATAAGGAATGAGCGTAACAGAGGGGAAAAAGCCGATTCGTTGCGCATGGACCGGTGACTGGGCTCATGTTGATCCTCTTCTCGTCTCATACCACGACAGGGAATGGGGCGTTCCGACGCACGACGACCGAAAGCTGTTCGAGTTCCTCGTCCTCGAAGGGATGCAGGCAGGTTTGAGCTGGCTTACGGTCCTCAGGAAGCGCGAGCATTTCAGGAAGGCCTTTGCCGGCTTCGATCCCGAGAAGGTCGCACGGTTCGACGCACGAAAGATGCAAGCGCTCCTAAGGGATGAAGGGATCATAAGAAACCGGATGAAGATTGAAGCTGCCGTCTGGAACGCTCAGGCGCTACTGTCTGCGCGGGAAGAGTTTGGGTCTTTCGATGCCTTCATCTGGCGGTTCGTCGGCGGGGTGACGATCCATCATTCCTGGAGGACCCCGCAGCAGCTCCCCGCTGAGACGGTAGAGTCTGCTGCGATGAGTAGGGAACTAAGAAAACGGGGCTTCGCCTTTGTCGGGCCGACCATCTGTTATGCCTTCATGCAAGCAGTGGGCATGGTCAATGACCACACCATCGACTGTTTCCGCTGGAGGGAACTGGCGGAAAGGACCGACCCTTGAAGGACCTCCTGTTGTCTTGATAATTTCCTCTTCAGATGCTAAGCTCTCCTCATGCTGAAGAATCTAATTTCTGTCAGGTATCGGCTATTCATGAAAGGGAGCGGTTCCTTGTTCCTGGCCGTAGTCGCGGCTCTATCCCTCACCGGCTGCATCACCTTTCTGACCGAGCTCCATATCCGCGGTGACGGCAGCGGGACGATGACTCAGACCATAACTCTCAACCCCGAGCAGATGAAGGAGGCGATGGAAGGCGTCGCAAGGCAGATGGGCGCAGCAGCGAGCGAATCGAAAGAGAACCAGCAGAAGGATTCTCCAAAGACATCAGAGCAGTGGCCGTTCAAAGAAGGTGACCTCAAAGGCAAGGCTGAAGACCTTGGCCCAGGGGTGACCTTTGTCTCCGTGGAAAAAATCGATACGAAGACGGCTGCGGGTGTCCGCGTGACCTATGCCTTCAAGGACATCAATCATCTTGCCGTTAACCCCAAGCCTGCAGCTGCGATGGGTACTGCCGGGGCAGGAGCTTCCTCAAAGGATGCCCTTAAGTTCCGCTTCAGCCGAATGCCGAACGGCAACGCCCTGCTTACTGTCATCCCGGCCGGCTCCAGGTCTGAAGTGTCAAAGGAGCAAGCCCTTGCGCCGCAATCCCCCGCCTCTCCTGAGGAATCGGCCCAGCAGATGGCCCTGATGAGGCAGATGTTCAAAGGCCTCCACATAGGCCTGGCCGTGGATGTGGATGGAAAGGTTGTAAAGACGAACAGCCCTTACGTCGTTGGATCAAAGGTCACGCTCATGGACATCGACTTTGATCCGCTCCTTTCCGGCGAAGAAGGCCTCAAGGCATTGAGCACAAAGATGGAGACAGCCATGGGAGACGACCGGCAGACGATGGAGGCCCTAAAGGGAATTAAGGAACTCAAGATCGTGACAGACCCAGAAATCTCTATCGAGTTCGCTCCGAAATAAGATCCTCCTGAGGCTCACGTCCTGAAGGCACGATCAGAAGAAAATAGGGCCCAGCGGGCAGCGGTCACTGACTCGGCCTGAAGGCCTTGAGGTTTAACTGGAGACGGCGTGACCCGTTCCATTCATTCATCATCGGAGTGAATACGGCGTCTAACGATGCTGATGAGAGGCTCTCGAAGAGTCTCGCCATGTCAAAGCCTATGGCATCCAGGGATGACGATCGCTGCTGCAACCTCATCCTGATATGGTTGCTCCCGACGACCCGCGGTTTAATGACGTCCAGTTTCCTTGCGCCCAGAAGGGGTTCCGGGTTTCCGTTGCCGAGCGGTTCAAGGAGGGACAGTTCCTGCACGAGACTCGCGGTAATCTCCGAAAGGTTTACCTCTGCGTCAATCTCGATTGCCGGCACAGCCTCTTCCCTCTCGAGAAGATCCCTGACAATACTGTTCATCCGTTCTTCGAAGGCGGGGAGGCTTGATACGTCGACCTTGACTCCTGCAGCCTGTTTGTGGCCGCCAAAGGCGATGACGATGTCCCTGCAACGGTAAATTCCTCCATAGACGTCAAAGGCCGGCACGCTCCTCGCCGAGCCTTTTGCAATGCCTTCGGCAATGGAGAAGATAAAGGCCGGCCTCCTAAATTCTTCCGCTATCCTCGACGCGACGATCCCGAGAACGCCTATGTGCCAGCCCTTCCCAGAGAGGACAATTGCGGCGTCATAGCCCTTCGCCTCGAGCTGAAAAAGGGCCTCCTGATACACTTCCTCCTCGATCCTCTGTCTTTCCGAGTTTGTGTGGTCCAGGATCCGGGCCATTGATGAAGTCTCTTCATCCGAGTCTGAGAGGAGAAGCCCTACGACATCGCCTGCGTCACCCATCCTTCCTGCGGCATTGATCCTCGGGACTACGGTAAATGAGAGAAGCCCGGCCTTTATCTCCCTCCCTGTAATTCCTGATACCTCCATCAGGGCTTTTATTCCTGGTCTCCTGCCGTCTCGGACAGACCGCAGTCCCTCCTTCATGATTGCTCTGTTCTCGCCGATGAGGGGGACCACATCTGCCAATGTTCCGAGGGCGGCAAGGTCGAGCAGCGAGAAAGAATCATCATCGGTGAAGGGCAGGTCCCCGTCGAGGGCAAAGGCCTGGGCAACCTTGAAGGCCACTCCGGCGCCTGCGAGGGTCGAGAGGGCTGAGCCGGAACTCTGAAGTTTGGGGTCGATAACAGCCACGGCGTCCGGTATGAGCAATTCTTTTCCGCTTCCCGGTTCTTTTGACGGCTCGTGGTGATCCGTGATAATGACGTCTATCCCTTCTCTCTTTGCCTCTCCTGCCGCATCCACTGAGGATATCCCGCAGTCCACCGTTATGATGAGCTTTGCGCCGAACTTCTTTGCAATCCCTACGGAAACTGGGTTGAAGCCGTATCCGTGAGACATCCTGTTCGGGATGAAAGAGCTGACGTCAATTCCAAGCGTCCTGAGGGCCGATACCATGATTGCCGTTGACGTGAGACCATCCGCGTCATAGTCACCATGGACGAGGACACGTTCACCCCGATCCCTTGCAACTTTTATCCGTTCAACAGCAGCCTTCATGTCAGGCAGGTCGTAAGGGTCAGAGAGGCTCGTAAGCGCCGGATGGAGAAAGGCGTGGACAGTATCGGCGCTCTTAATACCCCGGTTTATCAGTATCTGGGCGAGAAGGGGAGAGACCGCTGTCAGCCTTGACAGGTAACGGACAAATTCCGGATTGGTTTTATTGAGAAGCCAGCGACAGTTCATGAAGCCTGGAACAGGGAGTCTGCAGGGAGTGATGAGTCATCGTTCCGTCGCATCGCCGTGAGAGAGGTGGCATTAGACCTTCTGTGTCTTCAGAAGTCCCTTTTTCCTTCTCCAGAGGAGCACAATCGGGCTCGCGACGAATATGGAGGAGTAGGTGCCGACGATGACGCCGAGGATCATGGCAAAGGAAAAGTCGTGTATCACTTCGCCGCCAAAAAAGAAGAGGGCCAGGGATGTGAGGAGAACGGTAAAGGATGTGACGATCGTTCTCGAAAGGACCTCATTGATGCTGGCATTCATAACAGCCTCAACGGAATCTCTCACATTGCTGCGGAGATTCTCCCTGATCCGGTCAAAGACAACGACCGTGTCTGTGAGAGAATATCCGGCAATGGTGAGAAGGGCTGTCACGACGATGAGGTTGATCTCTTTCCCGAGGAGGAAGAATACGGCCAGGACCGCAAGGACGTCATGAAACGTCGCAACGGTAGCGCCGACTGCGAAATCAAACCTGAATCTGAAGGCGACGTAGATGAGAATGCCGATCGTTGCCATGAGAACGGCCTGGGCCGCGTCTGTTCTCAGTTTCCCCCCGACTTTAGGACCGATCGCCGTTGTCGAGTCAACGACATACCTGTTGTCGGGAAACTTCTGGCTGATGATTCCCGCTATGGTATCCGATATCGTCCCCAATTGGCTCTCCGTCTTCTTCGCCCTGATGAGTATCTTCTGTACCGCGGGGAAGTCCTGAAGGTCGAAATCCCTAACCCCGCCCTCTTCGAGGGCCTTTCGCACCTCATGGAGGTTGATCGGCTTCTCAAACTTGAGCTGGAGAGAGGTGCCGCCGGCGAAATCGATGCCGAGGTTTCCCCTTCCGTTCGCCACCTGGACAATAGCAATAATCCCGATAATGGAGAGGATACCGGAAAGGAGGAAAGCAATTTTTCTCTTCCCGAGGAAGTCGATCTTGGTGTTCCTTATAATTTCTAACATCCCTGGACGTTCTCCTTCTCTTTATTATGATTGTGTAACGTAAGCCCTGCACTTTGAAACCGTGATCAGGTGTTCTCTATATGCTGAGCGACTTGACCTCTTTCCTGCTGTTCAGAAGGTCGAATATTGATTTTGTGCCTATGAGCGCCGTGAACAGATTTATCGCAACACCGAGACTCAGCGTCACGGCAAAACCCTTGATCGGCCCTGTACCGAACTGGAAGAGGACAGCCGCGGTGATGAGGGTCGTCACATGGGAATCGAAGATCGTCCAGAAGGCCTTGTCATAACCGGAGTCTACAGCCGCTCTCGGCGTCTTGCCTGCCTTTAATTCGTCCCTCATCCTCTCGAACATCAGGACATTGGAGTCCACCGCCATGCCTATGGCGAGGATGATTCCCGCTATGCCTGGCATGGTGAGGGTTGCGTTGAGAGACGCCATTGCACCGAGGAGGAGTATGATATTCAGGAGAAGGGCGAAGTCTGCAATGATCCCTGATACCTTGTAATAGACGATCATGAAGATCACCACAAGGATCGTCCCGATGATGCCTGCCCTTTTTCCAGCCTCGATCGAATCTTCTCCTAAAGACGGCCCGACCGTCACGTTCTGGAGCATCTTTATGGGGGCGGGAAGTGCGCCTGCCCTGAGTACGATCGCAAGGTCCTTCGCATCATCCATCGAAAACCTGCCGGTGATCTGTGCGTTCCCCCCTGATATCCTCTCCTGGATCACGGGGGCAGAGTATACGGTTCCGTCAAGGATGATGGCGAGCCTTTTTTTCACGTTTGCAGCGGTAATCTCCTCAAAGAGTTTCGCTCCCGGCGCATTAAATGTGAGGGAGACATAGGGCTCGTTAAATCGCTGGTCTATGGTAACCTTTGCCTCCGTGAGGAGGTCGCCCGTCATCAATGCCTGCTTCTTCAGAAGGATAGGCCTCTTTGTCACCTCTCCCGTCTCCCTATTGACGACCTTCTCAAAGAGGATCTCATCATCGGGCGGCAGTTTTTCGGAGAATTTCTTCAGGAGCCCCTCTTCCTCCCCTGGCTTGATGGCTGCCGGTATCTCAGCCGCCACCGGCACGGCATCATCTACCATCTTAAATTCGAGCTGTGCAGTCTTGCCGATGATCTCTATGGCCCTCCTGGGGTCTTTTATCCCCGGCAGTTGCACGACGATTTCGTTTGCTGCCTGGCGGTGGATTATCGGTTCGGCAACGCCGAACTGGTCGATCCTGTTACGGATCGTTTCCAGGGCCTGGTCTGCCGCAGTATCCCTTGTCCTTGCCGCCTCTTTATCAGAAATCTTATATACCAGTTTGGACCCTGTCTCAACAACGGAGAGCGCGGGATAGTTCTCTTCAACGGCCTTTCTCACATCGAGGGTATTCGGTGTTACCGTTATCAGGAGGCCATCCCTGCTGACATCGGCAGAGAGCTTCTTTTTTGAGAGGACGTCTTTCAGCGACTGCACAATCCTCTCTGTCATTATCTCGACAGCCCTGTCTCCCTCTACCTCAAAAACGAGATGGACACCGCCCTGGAGATCAAGGCCGAGGGTTATGCCCTTACTGGGCATGGTATTTTTCCACCAGTCAGGCATATACCGGAAGAGGGGGGTATTAGGGAGAAAAAAGATAAAAGCGAGGATGACCGTCGTTGCGATCAGGGCAAATCTCCAGAGTATATTTTTCTTCATCGTCTGTTCTTAACCTCCTCAACCATGCATTTATTCTCGATCAGACTCAATCCCAGCCAGGAGGATGGGCTGCCCCGCGAGAGCTGGACATCTGGGGAACGGCATGTTCTGCCTCAGAGGCAGTCTGACTGATCGAGGCCATCTCTTCTGCCGGTCCGGCGCGGAGACCTTCGGAACCTTTCGAAAGGTCTTCCGGCCCGGGGCTCAATTAATCTTCTTCAGACGGTGGTCTGACAGCTGCGATATATCCTTTTCCGAATTTGACCTTTACATTTTCAGAGATCTTCAGGGTTACCGTATTCGCAGAAACCTTCTCTACAACGGCGTAAATGCCTCCGGACGTGATGACTTTGTCACCGGCCTTCAGGTTTTCGATCATCTGCTTATGTTCCTTTGCCTTCTTCTGCTGCGGCCTGATGAGGAGGAAGTAGAAAATAATGAATATCAGGACGAGAGGAAGCATGCTCGTAAATACGGCACCGGCGCCTCCCGGCTGTCCGGCCTGCGGAGCCGGTCCCATGGCGTAAGCGATATCGAGCAACATATGGCACCTCCAGGGTAGTGATACGTACTGCGAAAGGTCTTCCTCTCTGCAGTATCATGGAAAAAGCATTACGGTGCATCTATACTAAACATTTTGACGCATTTAATCAATATCATTCCTGTATCCGACCACCGAGATGCCTGCTGCCTGGGCCTGGTTCAAAAGGTCATCTTTCTGAAGGAGGATGGTCTTCCCAGCTTCCACGGCGAGGACCCTTGCCTTTACCTCAATCATCACCTCAAGGGTAGCGAGGCCGGCAGCAGGAACATCAAATCTCATATCCTGATCAGGTTTTGAGACCTTCACCACGACAGCGCCTTTATGGGCGTAGCGCCCCCCCCTTCTGATCGCTTCATCCGTTCCCTCGATCGCTTCAAGGGCCATGACAGCCTTGTTCTTGATAACGACAGTCTGGCCGATATCGAGCCTCCCGAGTTCCTTCGCGATCTTCCAGCCAAAAGCGATATCGTTCAGTTCTTCGTCCGTCGGTCTGTTTTTTGTCAGGACCCCTCTTGGTGCGAGGAGGGTTGAGCAAAACTCCGTGGTCTTCAGGAGTGATATACCCTCTTTCTCGAGCTCATGGGTTATGGCGAGAAGGATGGAGTCGTCCCTTCTGTCCTTAAGACTAAAGAGCAGTTTTGCCGCCCTGAGGTCAGGCATGATTCTGCTCTTGTAGAGGAGTGATTTCGGGACTTTTCCTGCCATAACGGCCTCTTTGATCCCGAAACGCTTCAGGGCCTTTATCATTTCGCCCAGTTTCCCTACATTGATCCATCGTATATCGTCGACATATTCTGAGAGCCTTCTGTCTGCAAGCGGTTCAAGGGCTATGGCGAAAATGCGGAAGCCCTTTTCCTTTGCCTCCTCAGCTATGGCAAAGGGCAGTTCACCCATGCCCGATATTAAGCCGATCTTTTTCACCATAAGAAGTTCAAGGGAGATGTTAAGGTCAGGAAAGACGGGTCTGGGTCTGAATGCATGAAGCTTTCATCGTAACCTCAACCTTGGCATTGCTCTTCACCGGCAGATCCCCCGGGTATTCTGCTCAATGAACTCGATGAGGTGTTTTATTTCATCGATCTGAGGCAGTTCAGCCTTAATTGTCTTCAGAGCGTCCCTTAACGTCGTCTTTTCCCTGAAGAGTATCTTGTAAGCCTTTTTCAGCGCATTAATGCTCGCTTCGGAAAATCCGTGCCTTTTCAGTCCGACGGTGTTCAGGCCAAAGAGCTTTGCCCTTGCGCCCGAGGCGACGGTATATGGTGGTATATCCTGGCCTATGCCGCTGAAGCCGCCCACCATTGCATAGGCGCCGATCCTTGTGAACTGATGGACCGCTACGAGCCCCCCGATAACGGCGTGGTCTTCAACAAGGACATGGCCTGCAAGGGTTGCGGCATTTGCCATAATGGTGTGGCTGCCGATTTTGCAGTCATGGGCGATATGGACGTAGGCCATGAGAAAGTTCTTGTCGCCGATTGCTGTCAGCCCGTTGCCGCTCACCGAGGCCCTGTGGATGGTAGCGTACTCGCGGATGATGTTCCCCTTCCCTATGACGAGCCCCGTATCTTCACCCTTGTACTTCGTATCCTGCGGCGGAAGCCCGATGCTTGTGAAAGGGTATATGGTGCATCCTTCGCCGATCTCCGTCCTTCCCTCGACGATGACGTTGGAGAGGAGTCTCGTCCCCTTCCTTATCTTCACTTTCCCTTTAATGATGCAGAAAGGGCCTACGGACACATCTTTATCAATGAACGCTCCTTTGTCTACGATCGCTGTCTTATGTATCTCTCTTGCCATCAGGGCTCCTTGTCCGGGTTCCCGGGTAGGCTACTCGTTGCCTTGTTCCCTTCACTCTTGACGACCATTGCTGTAAACTCAGCCTCTGCAGCAACCCTGTTGTCCACAAGGGCACTCCCTGAAAATTTCCAGACATTGCCCCTGTGCTGGAGCGCGGTTATCTCCAGCCTCAGCTGATCACCGGGGACCACGGGTTTCCTGAATTTCGCCTTTTCTATGCTCATGAAATAAACCGTATCACCCTGCATACCTGAACAGAACGCCAATATCCCGGAAACCTGCGCCAGGGCCTCTACGATCAACACCCCCGGCATAATGGGGTTCCCCGGGAAATGGCCGACAAAAAAGGGCTCATTGATCGTCACGTTCTTTATGCCTACAGCCCTTTCGCCCGGTTCCATCTCCAGAATGCGGTCGACAAGAAGAAAGGGATATCTGTGAGGGAGAATGTCCTCGATCTCCTTAATATCTAACATTTCTGCCTCCCTTCCAAATGGTTTAACTTCTCCTCCAGCTCCCTGATTCTTTTATTGAGTTCCGGGAGCCTCGCAAAGAGGGCTTTTGCCCTGAGCCATTCCCTGTGGGGCATCACGGGACTCCCTGAATAGACTCCCTTTGTAAGGTGGCCCCCCATGATCCCTGACTGAGCTCCAATCATACTGCCGTCATCTATTTTGGCATGGTCTGCAACTCCAACCTGTCCGCCCAAGATGACAAAATTACCGATCTCTGCGCTTCCGGCAATCCCCACTTGTGCCACAAGAATTGAATTTTCACCGATGTTCACGTTGTGCCCTATCTGGACGAGGTTATCTATCTTTGTCCCTCTTCCGATGACCGTAAGGCCCGTTGTCGCCCTGTCTATCGTGACGTTCGCTCCTATCTCGACATCGTCGCCGATGACGACGGTCCCGACCTGGAGAATTTTGAAATGCCTTCCCTCTTCGAAGACATAGCCGAAGCCGTCAGAGCCGATCACCGAGCCTGAATGGATAATTACCGCGTTCCCGATCCTCACTCTCTCCCTGACGGTAACGTTGGGGTATATGACGCACTCACGGCCGATAGACGCATCATTGCCGATAAACACACCCGGATAGATGACCGTCTTTTCTCCGATCACCGCTCCGTCAGAGATGTGCGAAAAGGGATGGATAGAGACATCATTCCCTATCGAGGCATTTCCTGAGACAAAGGCCAAATGGCTTATGCCTGAAGGAATGGCGGCAGAGACAGAGAAATGCTTCAGCAACTGTGCGAAGGCATACTGCGGATTCTTGACGCGGATCTGTGGCTTCCGGAGTTCCGTGAAAAATTCCTTCACCAGGACGCACGATGCCTTGCTTCCGGCGCATTCCTGCAAAAGTTTCCGGTCCGCAAGGAATGTTATTTCCCCTTCCTGCACCTCACCAATGCCGGATGCTCCATGAATCTCTCCATCGGGATTACCGGAGAGTTCACCGCCGAGCATTGTTGTGACTTCACTCAGTTTCATGGGATCACTCAAAGATCGGAAGCCTGTGACGAGTCAGACGAACTTGCCTGAGCGCCTTCCCCGTTGCTTTTCCTCACTTTCCTTCTCCCTTTGCCTTGGACTCGTTGTATCTCTTTATGAGCTTGTCCGTGAGATCAAGGTCTTTCTTTGCATAGAGAATGAGACCCTCGACATTCTCAAGGATGAGTGAATAATTATCTTCGTTGCCGATCTTCTCGATAATCTCGCGCAATTCCTTGACAATAGCCTCGGTATGCTTGTCTTCTCTCTTCTTAACGTCAGCCTGAGAGTCCTGGACAAGCCTCTGGTACTCCCTTACGAGCCGCTCTATTTCTTCCTCTTTCGTCTTCTTTGCCTCTGCCGAGAGCACCGATTGCTGTTTTTCGAGTTCTCCCTTAAGTCTCTCTATGTTCTTGGCTTTTTCGTCGATCGTCGTCTGCTTTGTCTTGATCACCGATTCCAATTCGGCCTTTGCCTTCTTACCGGCCTCTGACTCATTGAGCGCTACCCTGAGGTCAACATAACCGATCTTGATCGAGTCTGCCGCAAATGAATTCTTAGCCAGAAAGGCCGCAGCGAACATCGTGATACAGGCCAACGCAATGAAATACCCCTTTTTTGCACGTCTCTTCATCTTCTCCTCCTTGTTTGTGTAATGTTCGTTCAATGTGCCGCGAATCAGAAGAAGCTTCCGAAGGTGAATTCCACCTTGCTCTGCGGCTCTCCAGATTTCTTTTGTATATTATAGCCCCACTCCACTCTGATCGGACCCATGGGGGATATCCATCTCAGCCCAAATCCTGAGGTATATCTCAGCGAGCCGAAAGATTCCTTCAGGTCGTATGAGTTACCCGCGTCAAAGAAAACCACCCCTTTGAGCTTCACCTCCGGAAAGATGGGGAAGATATTTTCCACATTGAATATCAGTTCCTTTGTTCCGCCGATGCGCTCTCCCTTGTCGTCTCTCGGACCTGCGTCACCGAAGCCGAGGCCCCTCACGGTGTAAATGCCGCCGACGTAAAAGCGCTCATAGAGGGGCAGGGTCTTGTTGAATATCCCTGTTGCATACCCTATCCGGCCCCTGAGCATGATGGTTGTATCCCAGAAGGGGAAGAACCATGCAGAATCGCCAAGAGTCTTGATAAAGGCATTCTCACCGCCGAGGCCGGCAAAGGTAAAGGAGACTGAGTTCCTCGATCCACGGGTAGGATCCAGGTAGTTGTCGCGCGAGTCCCTTGTTAGGGACGGTGTTATACTGCTCGTGGTCTTTGTCCCGATCTGCTCCGTCACAATTGATGACGCGTTCTGGAGGTTCACATTAAAGATCTTTGCCTTCTCGTAATTGTAGCCGATATTCCCTCCCCAAAACTCTCCGAATTTCTTTCCAAAGCCGAAGCCGAAGCCCGTGGATCTCCGGTCATAATTGATATATGTGCGCCAGGATCTGTAGATCGTTGCGTCAAAGGCTATCTCCCTATCCATGAACCAAGGGTCCCGGTAGTCAAGAAGATAATTGGACGACTGGCCTCCGAGTTCTCCCTTCATCTTGAGAAGGCGGCCGGTTCCGAAGAGGTTGCCCATGGTGACGTCAACCACGCCGATAAGCTTATCGACGGAGCTATAGCCACCGCCGATGCTTATAAAGTTTGTTGATTTTTCCTTGACCTTGACGTCCATATCGAGGAGTTTTTCCTCGTATCTCGGCTTTGGTGCGAGATCGACGGATTCGAAGAAATTGAGATTATTGATCCTTTCATAGCTTCTCTTAAGGAGTGCGCTATTAAAGAGATCGCCTTCGTCAAGCCGGATCTCGCGCCGGATCACTTTGTCCCTGGTTTTGACATTACCTGAGATTTCGATTCTCCCGATCCGGTAAATATCCCCTTCTTCCACCTTATAGATCAGCTTTACCGTCTTTGTTGGATCATCGGGAACTACGTCGGGATAGACGTTTGCCAGGGCATAGCCACGCTGGGTATACATGTCTGTTATCGCAGAGATATCTGCCTTCAATGTTGCCTTGCTGAAGACGGAACCCGGGAAGGTCTTCACATTCTTTCTCAGATCAGCCTCAGAGAAGGCCTTGTTGCCGGTGATAGCCACGTCCGAAATCCTATATTGTTCTCCTTCCGAGATCTGGATGGTTACGGTCATGCCCTTCCTGTCGTCAGTGATCTTCACCTGCGGATCGGCAACGGTTGCCTTGATATAGCCGTTGTTGAAATAGAGATCTTTGATAGCTTCAACGTCGGCGGTCACGGTCTCCCGTTTGTAGTATCCGGAAGAGGTGATAAATGAGTATATGGCCCACACCGATGTCTTCATCACCCCGGTAATTTTCTTCGTAGGAATGGCCTTGTTGCCTTCAATGATGATCTTCCTGATCCTGACCTTCCGGCCTTCTTCGATCTGATAGGTGAGGGACACCTCGTTTTCACCGATCTTGTGAACGACCGGCACGATCCTGGCCAACCAGAACCCCTCTTCTTCATAGAAGAGCTGAAGTTTTGTTGCATTGTCCTGCATCAGGGGTGTGTCGGCAATAGAGCCGACACTCACCGAAACCTTCTCTCTCAACTTCTCATCTTCAATCTCTTTGTTTCCCTGAAACTCAACCTTGATAATGGTCGGTTTTTCTTTTACCACATAGATCAGCTTGATCCCGCCCTCAAGGGTCTCGATCTCGACGGTTACGTCACTGAAATATCCCATCTTGAAGATATTCTTGATGTCTTCCGCGGTCTTTTCGTTTGAGAGGGGCTCCCCCGTTTTCTGGGCAATCTTGGACTTTACCGCGCTTTCCTCTATCCTCTTCAGCCCCTTCACCTCGATGGAGTTGACGATGGGCGACCCCTGGGCAAAGACATCACTCCGTCCCGTGGTCAGGAGGACTGATGTCAGCAGATAGAGCAGCATCATATGAGGAGATAGCCTGGCCATCTGTTTCTCCTTGCGTTATCGACGATCTTTTTGACGTCACTCGCGTCTTAGGGCCGTGACGCGTGCCGGAATTCAGCGTGCTAGTATAGCCTCAGGTAGGAGAGTAAGTAAATAGAAAAATGCAGGCTTTCGGGACCCCGGCTTCTCCCCGGGGCGGGGAGTCGTAGTTGACAAGTTGCGCCACTTCTTGATATTGTAAAAAACCTTCATCCAACGCCAAGATAGCATCGATTTGGAAGTCATGCGTCCTAAATTCGCAAACAAGAAGATAGGGGTTGACTCTCCCCGCACAGAAGAATGGATCTACGGACTAAACCCTGTTCTCGAGGCGATGATTGGGGGCAGAGGCGTCAAGGCTGTCTATCTGTCTCCTGGCAGACACGAAAAGATCGTCCAGATAAAAAGAGAAGCCGAAGTGCTCGGCATTCCTGTTGAATCTGCCGATTCCTCTTTTTTTGACAGCAGGTTCCCCAAGGGGCATCAGGGTGTGGCCGCAAGAGTTCTTCAGCGGGGCTACGTGGACATTGAAGACCTTCTCGTGATACCTTTGGAGAGAAAGGAAGTGCCGCTCTTTGTGGCCCTTGACCTGATTGAAGATCCAAGAAATTTCGGCGCCATGCTGCGGTCGGCCGATGCGTCAGGAGTCCACGGAGTTGTTATCCAGTCTCACAGATCAGCGACTCTTGGGCCGGAGGTGTCCAAGTCCTCTGCAGGTGCAGTAGAGTATGTTCCCGTTGCGGTGGTGCCAAACATAAAACATGCGATAAGGAGAATGAAGGAGGAGGGGATAACAGTTGTTGGCGCTGAGGCGGATGCTCATACGCTGCTCTGGGATGCAGACCTTACGGTCCCCCTCTGCATCGTGATCGGTTCTGAGAGTCAGGGGATGAGAAGGACAGTGAGGGAGCATTGTGATGTCGTTGCGGGTCTGCCGATGAAAGGCAGGATCAATTCTCTGAACGCCTCGGTGGCCGCAGGGATTATTCTCTTCGAGATCCTGAGGCAAAGATTCACTAAAAAATTAACTTGATTTAGTGCGAATGAGTATTTTTTAGATAATGGAAGTTTTCCTTGAAAATTGAGGATTGACCTATATATAATAAATATCTTAGATTAATCTCTTGATTAGGAGTTTAGGTGAGGTGGAGTGTTGTCTTTTAACGCCACCGTAGCTCAGCTGGCAGAGCAGCTGATTTGTAATCAGCGGGTCGGGGGTTCGATTCCCTTCGGTGGCTCCATATGAAGGCAGAGATCGGGACAGGAATTTTGGTTTTGACAGGCTGCATGATTACCCATATCCCGTTCCCTGAATTAGCTGGAGAGGTTCCCGAGCGGCCAAAGGGGACGGGCTGTAAACCCGTTGGCGTAGCCTTCGGAGGTTCGAATCCTCCCCTCTCCACCATGATTTCTCCAGAGAAGTCTCTGCTGAGATCTGATATCTTACTGCCGGATTTTGGTGTGCGGGAGTAGCTCAGTGGTAGAGCGTCAGCCTTCCAAGCTGAGGGTCGCGGGTTCGAATCCCGTTTCCCGCTCCAAGAAAAAGACCGGCTGTCAGCTGACAACGGTGTGTGATGTGCCCATGTAGCTCAGTCGGCAGAGCACATCCTTGGTAAGGATGAGGTCACCGGTTCAATTCCGGTCATGGGCTCCACGAAAGAGGCAAAGAGTCGTTGGTATATCGGTTGTTCGTTGCCGGGTTAAAACAGAGGACAGACACCTGAAGTCTGAGAGTGTGTTGGGATTCATAATGTTGCAATGTGCATTCTGGATTTGCAATTTGAAGTTACTATTGAGGAGGAGATATGGCAAAGGCAAAGTTTGAGCGGGTAAAGCCTCATGTAAACGTAGGGACGATAGGGCACGTAGACCATGGGAAGACGACATTGACGGCAGCGATCACGAAGGTACTGGCGATGAAGGGTCAGGCGCAGTA
>DASRZP010000009.1 GCA_035686305.1 Thermodesulfovibrionales bacterium
TCTATGGCCTGATTGATGAAAAATCATCTTTTTGAGCTCTTCGTGCAACTATATCACCTTGTTCCAGCGAAGAGTCCCTTCAAAAAGCTGCTCATCAGACGTATTCACATGGGCTGTATAAATCAATCGCGGATTTTGGGATCGGTCTCTGTCCTTGACAGGGGTTGGAAGAAAAGGATAAAATTCAAATTGAGATTAAGTCTCAATTAGCCTTGCCGAAAGTGACCGACAGAATGCAAGTACAAGAAGAGGACCGCATACATAGGGAAGAGGACAGACATTACAGAAGAATTGCTCTTATCGGTAATCCCAACGTCGGGAAAAGCGTAATCTTTGGGCTTCTGACAGGAAAATACGTGACTGTCTCCAACTATCCTGGGACTACGGTGGAGGTCTCCCACGGTAATATTGCCCTTGACGGTAAGAAGTATCTCTTAACTGATACGCCGGGTGTGAACAGTCTTATTCCCATGAGCGAGGATGAGCGAGTCACGCGGGATATTCTCCTCAAGGAGCGCCCGTCGCTCCTTGTCCAGGTGGCTGATGCAAAAAATTTACGGCGGACACTCCTCCTCACGCTCCAGATTGGGGAGACGGGTCTTCCCATGGTACTCGACCTCAATATGGACGATGAAGCAAGGGACAGAGGGATCGTCATCGATGTCCAAAGACTGAAGGACATCCTCGGTGTTGAAATCGTAACCACGGTTGCACCGCAGCGGAAAGGGATTAAGGAGTTGAGGAGTTCCCTGATGATAAAGTCCTCAACGCTGGGGATAAGGATAACCTACGGCCTGCTCATAGAGGAATACGTTGCAAAACTGTCGCACCTGTTGCCTGAAGCACACATATCAAAACGGGCAATCGCGCTCATGATTCTGTCCGGTGACGAGAGCCTGAGAGAGTGGCTGGTCGCGAATCTTTCGCCTGATCGGATACGGGAGGTTGAATCCCTCAGGGATGAATGTCAGTCAAAGACCACTGAAGTCATAAGCTCCCTCATCAATCAGAAGAGGCTTGAAGCAGCAGAGGAGATCACGAGGCAGGTGATGAAGAGAATTGCCCCCGAGGGCGGGAAGGTGCTCTCATTCATCGGAAGGATGAGCATGCACCCTTTATGGGGAATCCCACTCCTGCTCGTTGTCCTCTTTTTCCTCTATGAATTTGTCGGGGTCTTCGGCGCCGGGACCCTTGTCAATTTCTTTGAAAAAACAGTCTTTGGCGATTACCTTAACCCTATGTTCACCAAGGTGGTCGAGCTGCTGATGCCCTTTGATATCGTCCGGGAGATGCTTGTGGGCGAGTATGGCCTTATCACGGTTGCTATGACCTACGCGATCGCTATCATCCTGCCTATAACCGTAACCTTTTTCATCGCCTTCGCAATCCTCGAGGACAGCGGTTATCTTCCACGCCTTGCGATCATGACCAACAGGGTCTTTAATCTTATGGGCCTGAACGGGAAGGCCGTGCTCCCCATGATTCTTGGCCTTGGCTGCGGGACGATGGCCGTCATGACCGCACGGATACTCGAAACCAAAAGGGACAGGATCATCATTACCTTTCTCCTGGCCCTTGCTATACCCTGCTCAGCGCAGATCGGTGTGATCCTCGGCTTGCTCGGCGCCCTCTCTTTCAAGGCGACCCTGATATGGACAGGGAGCATTCTGCTCACCCTGTTGGTATCAGGATATCTTGCATCAAAGATAGTCAAAGGAGAAAGGACAGACTTCTTTCTCGAAATTCCCCCGATACGAAAGCCCGATGCCATGAATATCCTGATAAAGACAGCAGGAAGGGTTGAATGGTATCTCAGGGAGGCTGTCCCGCTCTTCCTCCTCGGCACCTTCATCCTTTTTATCCTCCATAAGCTCAATCTCATTACGCTTCTTGAGAGGGCTGCCTCACCCGTCGTTGTCAACCTTCTAGGGCTTCCTGAAAAGACGACGGAGTCCTTTGTCCTCGGTTTCCTGCGGAGGGACTACGGAGCTGCCGGACTCTTTACCATGGCCGAAAAGGGTCTCCTTACCCCTGTGCAGTCGGTTGTCAGTCTCGTCACGATAACGCTCTTTATCCCCTGCCTTGCGAATTTCTTTATGATCGTGAAAGAGAGAGGGCTGAAGATGGCTCTCGGCATGGTGGCCATTGTCTTTCCCATCGCCTTTCTCGGGGGGGGAGCGTTGAACTGGGTGCTGAGGTTTTTCCAGGTGAAGCTGTAGCCGGAT
This sequence comes from Thermodesulfovibrionales bacterium, assembly GCA_035686305.1. Lineage (NCBI taxonomy): Bacteria > Pseudomonadati > Nitrospirota > Thermodesulfovibrionia > Thermodesulfovibrionales > Thermodesulfovibrionales bacterium. The sequence continues at coordinate 2,226 of DASRZP010000009.1, forward strand.
AATTCATGAACTCAGTAACTCAGGGGACTGGTCCCCGAAGCTCACGCATGTCGATGCGGCCTCTTCCGGCGGCGCTTTCGTGACTGAAAAGGGACAGAAAAGATACAACAAGGCCTGCTGCTAATATGTCAGGCAAAAGGCCGGCAGGTTCTTCTTCATGCGTTTTTTTATCCTAACACGGTGAGCCATTGGGATTTTAGACATCTGATGAGAGATCGCGGTCAACGATGCTACCTCTTCACCCTGAAGACGCCCTCGGTCTGAGCAATTTTTTGAATAAGGCTGTTCAATTGAGGTCTGTCCCTGACCTCGAGGTTCAGAATGATATGTGCCTTCTTGTCCTGGGTAGTCGTCGCCTGCATGTGGCTTATATTGACGTTTACCGTCGATATCAGGGCGCTCAGGTCTGCGATCATGCCCGGTCTGTCAACGGTCTCGACGAGGAGGCGCGCTGTCGAGGTTGCTTCGTCGGCAGACTTCCAGTCAACATCAACGAGCCGTGCATCATCAACGGCGAGCCGCTCGAGGTTCGGACAGTCCTTCCGGTGAATCGTCACTCCCCTGCCCCTTGTCACAAAGCCTGCAAGGGCGTCTCCGGGCACGGGCAGGCAACATTTTGCGGTGTGGTAGAGAATATGGTCGATACCCTTAATGCTGATTCCCTTGTGTTCTCTGTGCGGTCTGGGTTCCTTCTGAACCTCTTCCACCGGGGTCTCGGACTTCTCCATCGGTCTTTCCTGGAGAATCCTGTTGACTACCTGATGGGGGGTTATCTTGCCGTATCCCACGGAGACGAGAAGATCCTCATAAGTCTGCATTCCGAAGGCCTTGGCGACTTTCAGCGTCTCTTCAGCTTTTAATGTGGCAGGTTTGATATGATGCCTCTTCAGTTCGACCTCGAGGAGCTTCGCACCCAATTCGACGCTCTGTTTCCGCTCTTCTGCCTTTATCCATTGCTTTATCCTACCCTTTGCCCGCTGAGTCACAACAAACTTCAGCCAGTCCCTGCTCGGTCCGTGGGTCGGCGAGGTTATCACCTCGATGGTGTCGCCGTTCTTCAGCTGATACCTGAGCGGCACGATCCTTCCGTTCACTCTTGCCCCGATGCACTTGTTGCCGACCTGGGTATGAATACTGTAAGCAAAGTCAACGGGCGTGGACCCCACGGGAAGCTCCTTGATCTCGCCCCTCGGGGTAAAAACGTAAACCACCTCAGGTATGACCTCTCCCTTTACCGCCTCGAGGAACTCCCGTGCATCGCGGTGCTCCTTTTGCGATTGGATCAGCTCCCGCAGCCAGGTTATGTACTTACTATCCTTGCTCTTGATCGTATCCTTTTCCTTATACTTCCAGTGGGACGCGATGCCTTCTTCGGCTATCTTGTTCATCTCTTCAGTCCGTATCTGGAACTCCACCCTTTCTCCCTTCGGTCCTATCACCGTCGTATGGAGGGACTGGTACATGTTCGACTTTGGCATGGCGATGTAATCCTTGAACCTTCCGGGGATCGGCGTCCAGAGAGAGTGAATTAACCCCATGATCGTATAACAGTTTGCCTTGGTATCGGTTATGATCCTGAGTCCGAGAACATCATGGACCTGATCGAAGGTGATGCCCTGTTTCTGCATCTTCTGGTAAATCCCGTAATAGTGCTTCACCCTCCCCGACACCTTGCCCTTGAGCCCCTCCTCCTTAAGCTTCTCCTCGACAGTGTGCGCGACCTCATGGAGATAGCCTTCCTGCTCTTCCTTCCTCTTGGCGACCCTCATCACAAGCTCATCATAAAGTTCCGGCATGAGGAACTTGAAGCTCAGGTCTTCAAATTCCAGTCTCAGCCAGCCAATACCAAGCCTGTTCGCCAAAGGGGCATAGATCTCGAGGGTCTCTGTTGCTATCCGCTGCCTCTTGTTTTCAGGAAGGAACTGGAGGGTTCTCATATTGTGGAGTCTGTCGGCGAACTTTATGAAGATGACCCGTATATCCTCTGACATCGCGAGGAGCATCTTCCTGAAGTTCTCCGCCTGTGCTTCCTCCTTGGTCTTGAATTCAATCCTGCTCAGCTTTGTTAGGGAATCGACGAGAAAGGCTATCTCATTTCCGTAAATATCTTTGATGTCCCGAATCGCAACTCCCGTATCCTCGACAGTATCGTGAAGGAGCCCGGAAGCGATCGTTGCTCCGTCCATCTTCATGTCCGCAAGGATGTGGGCGACGGACAATGGGTGGCCAATATAGGGTGTCCCTTCAATCCTTGTCTGGCTGCAATGGGCCTCGCGCGAGAAGATGTATGCTTTCTTCAATAAGTCCACATCTGCCGAAGGATTATAGGAGAGGACCTTATTGATGAGGGAATGGATGGTCAGGACTTCATGAACCATAGTCCTATTATACATCTTTTGTTTCGGCTGGACGCATATGATACCGCTCTTTCCCGACGCCTTCTGCCGGTATTCTGGTATACTGGATGAAAGAACGGGCTCGATGCTCCAGGGCCATCAAGAAGAAAGGAGCATTATCTCCTCCCTTCTTAGCAGGGATAGCGAGTTCCCTGCCATTTCTCGGAAAATAGGGCTGATCAATCAACTGACCTCTACCGAAGAGACTCCAGTCTGGGTGAGACCGAGAAAAGGAGCATTCTCAGATGACAGGGCGGCAAGCATCTTTGCATCAAGGATCATGGCCCCTTCGGGATAGAGGGCGACAGGGTTCAGGTCGATCTCTTCAATGAGACCTGTTGCCATAAGTTCTGAGATTCCGACGAGGAGCTCTGTCAGCGACTTGAGATCGACCGTCAGACTCCCTCGGTACCCTTCGAGAAGTCTGTATCCCTTTACCGCCCTTACAAGCCATAGGGCCTCATCCTTCTTAAGCGGAGCAAGGGCAAAGGCTATATCCTTAAAGAGTTCCACAAATATCCCTCCGAGGCCGAACATCACGATGGGGCCAAACTGCCCGTCACTGGTCCCGCCGACGACAACTTCAAGTCCGGGCGGAGCCATCTCTTCCACAAGCACGCCCTCAGCCCCCTCAATACTCATAAGATCTGCCACAGCAACAGCCAATTCCTCCTCGCTCTTCAGTCCGATTCTTATCCCATGGACATCGCTTTTTGAGGCTATTGCCGAAGAGGAGACCTTTGCAACGAGGGGGAAGGGAAGCTCATCATGCGGCATGATGCCCTCGCCCTTCCTGATGAACCTCCCTCTCGGGACAGGAAAGCCCATGGCCTTCATAAGCCCCTTCACCTCATGTTCGAGAAAGACTTTCCTGCCCCCAGCCTTCTCGATGAATGTTTTCAATAGCGTACTGTTTCTGGGTAAAGATGGAGGGATCATGGAGATCATGGTAGGTGTCGTACTCTGTGTCTTTGCATCAGCTGGGTCCTTTATTCCATAATTATATCACGGTAAAGGATTCCCTGTTCTCGCATGGTCCATGATGGGAAAGAGAAGAAGGAACAAATAGAACGTGTCTGCACAGACGAGAGCGAAGGGACCTCTTCTCTGGGAGATCAGAAAGGATGAGGAGGATGGATATCAATGAACCGCTAGAGATCGTCAATGAGAGAGGAGAGGTCATTGGTCTTGCGTTGAGATCCGAGATCCATAGCAACCCTTCGCTCATGCATAGGGTTGTTCACGTGCTCATATTCAACAAGGCTGGAGAACTGCTTCTCCAGAAACGTTCCCTGAACAAGGACGTTGCCCCTGGCAGATGGGACACATCAGTGGGCGGCCATGTGGGCGTTGCTGAAGATCTTCTGTCCGCAGCGAGAAGGGAGACGGAGGAGGAACTCGGTCTTACTGACTGTGACCTGCAATATCTCTATTCGTATATCCATTGCAACTCCTCTGAGACCGAACTGGTTGCCAGCTACCGTTGCATCTATGAAGACCCTATCGGTGGGATTTTTTTTAACCGCAGGGAGATAGATGAGATAAGGTTCTGGAGTTTTCATGAGATAAATCTGGCTGTGGGCAAGCAGATACTGAGCCCTCACTGTGAGATTGAGTATGTGAACTATGTGCGCTTCTTAGACACCTATAGGTGTGAACGTCGTAACTCATCCTGAGAGTCCGATACCGGAGCCGCAGGTGTTCTGCCCTTTCATTTGCCGACTAATCCCTATTGTTGATACCATCACCATGCCGATCCCGAAGTTTATGAATTATGTGGCCCAGCTTCGAAAGAGCAAATATTTATCTTGACATGTTATTACGAATGTATTACAGTAATACTATAAAATGGTGCCGTCAGAAAGGGAGACTCCATGGCGCTGAAACCGATCACCTTAAGACTTGACGTGGAAGAATACGAAAAACTGAAAGAGAATCTCAGCAAATTCGGTGATCCGGACATTAACGTGGCTTACGTGTTGAGGGCCTATATCCGGGATCTTAACAGGGTCTACCCGGCGCTTATGACATCAGGCTGGGATCTCAAAAACTATTTCGGGTTCTTCGGTCTCTGGCTTCGGCAGGTAGTCTCGATGACGGATGTTGAAACGCTTACGAGGAAGATGTTCGACTGGTGGACCCTCGGTAACCCCAAGGAAGGCCCATCACAGGAGGGAGGTGCTGATGAAAGAGTCGCGGGAAGGAAAAAGCAAAGTACCGCTCGCAAGGAGAGGAGTGATGACAGGTAGCGAAAGGGCAAAAGGCGTTCCGGAAGGGGGCGTCTTGCAGAAAGAACAAATAAAGACGATGGCAAGAGAAGGAGGTGGAACAATGGAAGCAAAAACAGGTTTCGCAGGTTTTGATATCAAGAGCGTGAATGAGAATGCCTTGAAGATGGTGAAGTTTTCCCTTGACACCGCCTTCGACAGCGTCACGAGGATCCAGGAACTCAATGACAGGCTCGTCGGAGAGATGATCAATGCGAATAAGCAGATACTGGCCGGTGCCGAAAAGATCATGGGCGATTGGATCGAGAATGGGAGAAAAGGCTGGGAAGAGTACAGGAAGGTCATGCAGGAAGGCTTTCTGAAGATGGAAGAGAGACTGAAGGTATAGGAACAGTCGGTCCTCTGTGAAGGTCGACGGTGCGGCGGCGCGTGAGCTTGTTCATCTCGGCAGAACAATGCTTGTTGCCAATGCCTCACCGATACAGATGGGTTTTCACCTTTAGACCAGATTCTTCGTCCATCTTGTCTGCGGGGCCGACATCCGCTTGTCGGCAAGAGGCGTTTAGAGTCCGGACAAGCGGACCGGCCAATAACCGCAACTCTTGCCTACCATCGGACATCGACCCCGGAGTTTATGATCATGTGGTTAGCCCTCGCACCATTCCCGTGCATTCTGGAACATCCTGAGCCACGGCGATGACGTGAGGGGTGAGTCCCTCTTCGCTCCTCGTCGCAATTCCTCGGGCATCCATGGCCACTGCCATGTCAGGAAGGTCCTCTCGGGATGAGGCATTATCGCCAGATGCCTTCCGTCGGGCGTGCAGAGCGCGGCTATTCCATTTGGCGAGCCGTTCGGATTGAAGGGATAGGATTCAGTGATTTCCCCGTTGTCATCGACAAATCTCACAGGGGCGAGTTCCTTTGCCAGAACCTCCCTCCTCATCTCATCGTCGGGGAAATATGCCCGACCCTCGCCATGGGCCACCCATATGCCCAGGGTTGACCCTTCCATTCCCTTCAGCATAAGAGAGGGGCTTGGAAGTATCCTAACCGTGCTGAATCTTGATTCGAATCTGCCTGATCTGTTTCTGACGAACCTCGGCTGAAACCTGTCTTCAATTCCCTGCCATGGCACCCAGCCGAGGAGTGCAGAGAGTTGACAGCCGTTGCAGACACCAAGGCTGAAACTGTCTTCCCTGGAATAGAATCTCTGAAACTGCTCGAAGATGTTCTTATGAAACCGTATCACCCCTGCCCAGCCTTTTGCGGAGTCGAGTACGTCCGCATAGCTGAATCCGCCGACAAAGGCGACGCCCCTGAACTCATCGAGAGAAACAGCACCCTTGAGCAAATCGCTCATCGTAACATCCCATGTCTCGAACCCGGCCCGGTAAAAGGCCGATGTCATCTCCCTGTCGCCGTTGCTCCCTTCTTCACGAATGACGGCGACCCGTGGTTTTGCCTTTCTGTTAAGGACGGCGAAAGGCGTCTCTTCAGGGTTGAAAGTAAGACTGAACGCAGGTCCCTTCCTGTCATAGGTGTTCTTCCTCTCCTCTTTGGCGCATTCAGGATCCGCCTGCAGCCTCTCGATGTGGTAACTCGTCTCCTCCCAGAGGCTCCTGAGATAACGCATATCCTCATCGAGGACAGTGGCGTCGTTCAGTCGTATGGTTATCGTCTTGTCGATTAGTGTGTCGCCGATTATCTGGTAGTCAATGTCGTAATTCTTCAGTCTGGCAACGATGTTACCCTCATCCCCTGGTCTGTACTCCATGACGAGTCCTGCCTCTTCAGAGAAAAGGACGGAGAGGGTATCTGCATCACTCGAAAGACGCAAGTCCATGCCGCAGTTCCCGGAAAAGGCCATTTCGAGAAGGGCCACAATGAGGCCGCCGTCGCTGATGTCATGACCTGAAAGAATCATCCCCTCATCAATCAGCTGTTGGGCCGCAAGGAACGCCCTCTTGAGCATTTGCGCGTCTTCGATATCAGGGGATTCCGTTCCGATCTGGCCGTAGACATGGGCAAGGGACGACCCCCCCAGCCTGCACCTGCCCCTCCCGAGGTCAAGGTAAAGGAGTCTGCTCAGGCCGGGCTCTTTGATGTCAGGCGTAATGACCTTCGTGATATCAGGACAGGTGGCATAGGCCGAGATCACCAGTGCACCCGGGGCCTTGACAACCTCGGTCCGGCCATCTCGTGCAATCATGGCAGCCATGGAGAGGCTGTCCTTGCCACCGTCGAGGGCCATCCCCAATTCCACCATAATGTCTCTCATCGCAACAGCGGCATCGTAGATTGCTGCGCCCTCGCCAGGCAGTTTTGCCGGCCACATCCAGTTCCCGGAGCATCGTATGTCCTCAAGACTGCTGATCTTGGCCCAGACGATATTCGTTATCGCCTCAGCAACGGACATCCTCGCCATCGATGCCGGGCTTATCAAACCCTTTACGGGCTGTTCTCCGATCGAGATTGCCGCTCCCGTCTTCCCGAAGTGGCTCTGAGCGATTACCGCCACATCAGAAACCGTAAGCTGGAGAGGCCCTGCGCACTGCTGTCTCGCTATGAGGCCCGTTACACTTCTGTCGACTTTGTTCGTAAGGAACCTCTTTGATCCTACCGAAAGGAGTCTCAGGACCCTTTCGAGGGCATCCTTAACGGAGAGATTCTCAGGCAGTCTGAGCGTCTGAAGTTCGGGCTTCTTCCTCACGAAGATGAATGTCTTCCGGGGCATTTCACCAAGGACTTTTCTGAGGTTGAGATTGACGGGCGTGGCGCCGTCTTTCTCGTCAAAGAGAACAGCATAGCCGTCGCCAGTTATCTGTCCGACGACCGCTGAGAGTACCTTTTCCCGTTCGCAGAGCTCTCGGAAGAGTTCACTCTTCTCAGGTTTTATGAGGAGCGCGTTCGATTCCTGATACTCGGCTCCCCATATCTCGAGCACAGAGAGTGTCTTGTCTCCAATCGGGATTTTGCGAATTTCGATCCTGGCCCCGGCAGGGTAGATCAGTTCCTTCAACACGTTGCAGTTTCCGCCGGCTCCCTGGTCGTGAATACTTATGATGGGATTGGCATCGCCAAGCTCGATACAGGCACGAATGACCCTGTTCAGTTTCTGCTCCATCTCGGCGTCTCCGCGCTGCACAGCATTAAAGTCGAGTTCTGCCACGTTTTCCCCCTGGATCATGCTGGACGCAGCGCCGCCTCCTATACCGATCCTATAGGCCGGGCCCCCGATCTTTATGACGAGCATGCCCCTTTCAGGCTCTCCCTTCTGTAGGTGCCTGTCGTCCATCTGACCGACACCGCCTGTGAACATAATCGGCTTTATCCATTCCCTTCTCTCTCCGTTTGGCAACTTCATGCCGAAGGACCTTGTGTAGCCCTGTATCACGGGCTCACCAAATTTATTGCCGTAATCTGAAGCTCCATTGCTCGCCTCTATCTCGATCTGGAGTGGAGAAGCGAGGTTATTGGGATACTCGAAGGACTCGTCTTCCCATGGCAGCCGATATCCGGGTATGGCGAGATTTCCCACGCAGTATGCTGCTGTTCCGGCAACGACGAGGCCGCCCCTGCCGGCGGCCTGAACGTCCCGTATCCTTCCCCCTGTCCCTGTCTCGGCACCGGGAAATGGGGCGACGCCGCTCGGGAAATTATGGGTCTCTGCAGTGAAAAGGAGATGGTACGTCGGGTCTTGCTCCCGGAAGGGAGAAGGTCTGCCAGGGGCTGCAGGGACGATCGTCCTTATCCTGTACCCTCGTATCGCGCTTGAGTTGTCCCCGAAGGCTATCACGCTGTTGTTGGGGTTCTTCTCGTAAGGCTCTTTCACAAGCTCCATGAGGGAATAGGGAACCTCCGCCCCGTCGATAACAAGTCTGCCCCTGAAGAACCAGTGTCTTGAGTGTTCGCTGTTGGACTGGCCGAGATCGAAGCACTCCACATTCGTGGGGTTCCTTTTCATATCGAGGGCAAAGAGATGATAGTAGTAATCAATGTCCCACTCATCCAACCCGAGGCCGAGTCTTCTGTTGATCGCCTCGATGGCGCTTCTGCCTTCCGTCATGACCCTCACCTCGTAGACAGGCTCAGGATCTATCCCTGTCTCGAAGGTCTCGAGCCTTTTCGGGTACGGACATTCCGTCATCCTATCGTAAAAGAGTGGCGAGTACCGTGAGACGAGCGAAGCAAGAAACTCGGTGTTCATTGGCTGACCTCCAGCCTTCCCGTGCCCCCTTCTGACGAAATAGTATCTCCTCGAACGTTCAATCCGTGTGATCGTCGTCAGACCGCAGGCACGGCATATCGAAACGGCATTTGTTGACCATGCTGTTGTGAAGTTCATTCTGGGCCCGACCTCAAAAAGACAGTTATGATCAATGGGTGCCTGCTGATCAGTCAAGAAGCTTTCTGAAGAGAAATTCTCGGGCTCAAAGGTTTCACTCAGAAGCCATGTGAGGAGTCTCATTTCATCAGTGGTGAGGGGACCCGTTGATTCGATGTAAAAACATAATTCCGTTTCCAGATCGAAGATATCAGGCGCCAAACCTCTCACAATTGAAAGAAGGGCGTTCTTTTTCGCATCAGTGATGGCAGGTTTTCTAAACAAGCAGGTTAATGGCAATGTTCCTTGGACCTCCGCTCATTGGCTGTCTTGCCGAAGACCCTCTTAAAGATATAATCGACATTCTTAAAATAGTGCTTGAGATCGAAGATCTCCTCTATCTCTCCTGACGAGAGATATTTCCTGACCGCTTTCTCTTTCAAGAGCAATTTCTTGAACTCCCTCTTCTCCCTCCAGCTCTTCATGGCGTTCTTCTGGACGAGGGTGTATGCCTCCTCCCTCGTAAGACCTTTTTCGGTAAGGGCGAGCATGACCTTCTGTGAATTGTAGAGGCCATAACTCTTCGCCATGTTCTCTTTCATTTTTTCAGGGTAGACGAGGAGTCCATCGAGGATCCGGATAAGCCGGTGGAGCATGTAATCGACGAGGATAGAACTGTCGGGTATGATAATGCGCTCAACCGATGAGTGCGAGATATCCCGTTCGTGCCAGAGCGCCACGTCCTCAAGGGCTGCCAGGGCGTTTGACCTTACAACCCTGGCGAGGCCTGAAAGGTTTTCCGAGCCGACGGGGTTTCTCTTATGGGGCATTGCAGAGGAGCCCTTCTGTCCTGCTTCAAAGGGTTCCTCTGCCTCGAGGACCTCGGTCCTCTGGAGGTGCCGTATCTCGACAGCGATCTTTTCTATGGATGCTGCGATCAGGGCAAGGGTCAAGAGATATTCGGCGTGTCTGTCTCTCTGAACCACCTGAGTGGCGACGGGCTCCGGCTTCAGGCCGAGTATCTTGCAGACTCTCTCTTCAATGGCCGGCGGAATATTCGAGAAGGTCCCGACAGCGCCTGAGAGCTTTCCGGCACTCACAACCTCCTGTGCCTTAAGGACGCGTTCGCTGTTTCTTCGCATCTCTTCATACCAGAGGGCGAACTTGAGACCGAAGGTCACCGGCTCAGCATGAACACCGTGACTGCGGCCGATGCAGGGCGTGTCTTTGTATCTGAAGGCCTGCTTCTTCAGAACAGCCATCATCTCCCTTATGTCGGCCACGATGATCTCCGAAGCTTCCTTCATGAGAAGGGACAAGGATGTATCCACGATGTCTGATGACGTCAGCCCCTTGTGGATAAACCTCGAGTCGCGACCCACATTCTCTGCCACCGACGTGAGAAAGGCGATGACATCATGTCTCACGGTCTTCTCGATCTCGTCGATCCTCTCCACATCAAAGCGGGCCTTTTTCCTGATGTTACGAACTGCCTCTTTCGGGATCTCTCCCCTTTCTGCCCATGCCTCGCAAACGGCTATCTCCACTTCAAGCCACGTTGCGTATCTGTTTTCCTGCGTCCATATCCTGCCCATCTCAGGACGTGTGTACCGAGCGATCATCGTCCCTCCTTTATCAAGAACATGCGGGAACCCTTATCTGCTATGAACACAGCCAGAATGTCTTGCCGGCTCTCTATGTACCCTGTGCAAGCCTCTCGATGAGAGGTAAGGGAAGTCCGGCCCCGTGCATCTTGCCCTGGGTCTTCTCAATATCGTATCGCACTCTCACAAAACTGACCCTATCGTCGTTGATGAGCGCATAGCAAGCCCTGGGGTCCCTGTCCCTCGGCTGGCCGACACTGCCGGCATTTATGATGTATCGTTCTGCCTTTCCGATGGCGGCATCGTTCCTGTAAGTGACCATTTCTCCAGAAGAAAGCCTTTCGATGATAAAGGGCTGATGACTGTGGCCGAGCATGCATATACGCCGATCAAAATAATGAAAATTGATCTCGGCGTCCCAGAGCGTCAGGAGATAATGCCACATCTCAGGTTCTTTCGGCGTAGAATGGACGAGGAGAATATTCTCCTTTTTCATATCCTTCTTCTCAGGCAATGCCTCGAGGGTCTTCCGCGTTCTTTCCGTCAGCGCCTCCCGTGTCCAGAGGATCGCTTTCTTTGCATACTCGTTAAAGTACTCGATGTCCGTCATGCCGATGGCGGCGCGGTCGTGGTTCCCGGCGAGAAGAATCTTGCAATGCTTCTTCAGGATCTCCACACATTCATTCGGGTCCGGTCCGTAGCCCACTGCATCGCCGAGAAAGTATATATCATCGATACTCCGTTTTCCAATGTCCTCCAAAACGGCTTCAAGGGCTTCAAGGTTTGCATGGACATCCGACACAACAGCACAGACCATCATCGCTTTCTCTTGTCCTTTATCCCGCCGGCGATCTTGTCCAGTATCCCATTGATGAAGGACGAAGCCTCTGTCGAAGAGAACTTTTTTGCTATCTCAATGGCCTCGTTTATGGTCACAGTGGAAGGGATGTCTTTCCGAAAGATAAGTTCATAGGTGGCACATCTCAGGATATTTCTGTCAACGGCGGCCATCCTCTGGAGGACCCAGTTTTCTGCGGCCTTCTGAATGGTCGCATCGATCGCTGAAAGGTTGTCGAGGGTGCCGTAAATAATATCTTCCGAAAACGCCCTGACTTCAACGTCACCGTTCCGGGCCGCCCAGAACTCGTCGAGGTCCTTCTTGTCCGGTCTTTTCCCTGTGAAGTCAAACTGAAAGAGGAACTGAAGGGCATATTCCCTTCCCCTGCGGCGCTTCATCCCAGCTTCTTCATTACCTGCGCCATCTCAATCGCCGTAATCGCCGCATCCCAGCCCTTGTTTCCGCTCTTCGTACCGGCCCTTTCGATCGCCTGCTCGATCGTATCGGACGTAATAACGCCAAAGGCAATGGGTACCCCGGTCTCCATCGAGGCTGATGCGACACCTTTCGACACCTCCGCCGCAACATAATCAAAATGGGGTGTTGCGCCCCGGATGACCGTGCCGAGACAGATGACGGCGTGGTAGACGCCCTGTGAAGCCATCTTCTTTGCAACCATGGGTATTTCATAGGCTCCCGGAACCCTTGCGACGGTAACGTCCTTTTCGTCAGCGCCGTGCCTCACGAGCGCATCCATTGCGCCGTCGAGGAGCCGGCTTGTTATAAAGTCATTGAACCGGCTCACGATTATACCGAATTTTAGTCCCTTTGCCTGGAGTTCTCCCTCTATCACTTTCATACTGCCCTCCTGAATCAAGAATGCGATATTTTACCATAATAATATCGCGAGGGGCGGCGAAGGTCAGCCGACGTGGGCTTTCTGCGCTGCCGACAGTATTCTCTCGACCGACGGATAATCCGATGGGTCACGCGAGTAACAACTGAAGCAGATCTGTCCTTCAGTATTAATAATGAAAAGACCCGGCAGTTGGAAGGGGTCACCCTCGGGAAGTCCCGGGAAATATCCGCGCCCCAGGGCCCTCAGTCCCTTAAGAAAGACTTCGGGTGAAAATACCTGGAACATGCTGCCTCCCTTGAGTCCATACGCTCTGTGGAGGGTCTTCCCCGGGTCGCAGATGACCGGGAAGGGCACGCCAAAGTGCTTGCGGAAGGGCTCGGCCGTTGCCGGAGATTCGGTGCTGACAAGCACCGGTTGGAGACCGGAGCTGTCGAAGTTTTCTTTTTTTTGGATTAGCTGAGCTACCTGCTCTCTGCAGAAGGGGCAGCCGAAATAGCGGAGGAAGATCAATACAATCGGCTTTACACTCCAAAAATCACTGAGGTTCTTCTTTACCCCATCGCTCATGAGGACTTCTGCGTCGGGTGCCCGGTGGATTTCAGGCTCGCTCATACTAAGAATTATATCAAGAATAGTGTAAAAGGCAACGGTAAAGGCACGAGCAAGGCGTCTGCCGGACGTGAGGTGAAATCAGTCGTCTTCTCGACGAACGAGGGTATTCCTGAACATTTCAGCGAGGCTCAGGAAACGGCTGTCCGAGAAGATCTCTTCGAGAAGGCAGGGTGTCTTCTGCATCCAGTTGGGATGTCCCTCTACGGTTCCCGGAAGATTCTGCTGGTCGATGGTGCCGATGATATCATCGAAACTCACCAACACCAACTTGGATGGTGTGAGGGCAAGATACTCATATACTGCAAGGCAGAGTTCCGGGGTCATCTCAACGGCCGAGAAAGGAGTTGACGGGCATCGGAGGATCTCCTGAAGTTTGCTGTCTTTCTTGATGATCCCTTGAGATTTCAGGCACGAAAGGATGAGGCCCCTGTCCCGCTCACGCTCTCTGACCTGTTCCTGCCATTGGGCGTCATCCCGATAGAAGCCCAACGCTTTCTTCACCTCTATATCACGTCCCTCCCAGTAGCCGTAAAGTGTGGGCAGGTCATGGGTGGTCACAGAAGCTAATGCCATGACAGGATACTTGTCAGGCGGAAGAAATGAAGGGTCGGGATAGTTCCTCTCAAAGTAGAAGAGCCTATATGAAAGCATCTGAAATCTCTTGAGCGTCTCCCGGACGTTCTCGCCCATCGTGCCAAGGTCCTCGGCTATTACCATGGTCTTGTTCAGGACGCTTTCGAGGGCGATGATCCTGAGAAGATCTTCTGACAGGGACGTGACGTATGCCCCTTCCTTTGCGTGCATCCCTCCGGGTATCCAGAAAAGCCTGAACATGCCGAGGGCGTGATCTACCCTTAACGCCCCGCAGTGCTTCATATTCTTTCTTATGGTCTGGATGAAGAGTTCATATCCTCCTTCCCTGAGCCTTTCGGGGATGAGGGGAGGGAACCCCCAGTTCTGGCCATTGAGATTGAAATCATCGGGAGGTGCACCGAGATCAATGTCGGCTGCAAAGACATCCTGATAATTCCATGCATCACTTCCTCCACCCACGGAGCCGATGGCAAGGTCGTGGTAAAGCCCTATGGCCATAGACGAATCTTTTATCTTTTCAGCGATCTCCTCCATCTGCTCGTCAATGAGCCACTGGACATATTTGAAAAAGAGTATCTCCTTCCTTTTTCTCTTTCTGAATTTCTGAACAGCTTCACCCGACGGGTTGCGATACTCTTGAGGCCAATCCAGCCAATTCAGCAAGGAAGGGCCCGCCCTCTCTTCTTCCTCTTTTTCTGTCCCGTCCTTCCCCTGTTCTGATGCCAGAACCATGAATGTCGCAAAGGACTCAAGGTCAGAACCTTCCTCCGCGACATAGTCCTTGAAGGCCCTACCTCTGGAAGTGTTCCCTCTATAGTGGTTCTCATAAAAGACCTCAAAGAGCTTCTTCAGGAGATCCCCTTTCAGGGACGCGACCTTTTCGTAATCGACGAGATCTCCTTTCCTGAGCCCTTCCAGTTCTCTTTGAAGAACTTCTGAGCCTATCATCGCCCCTAATTCCGCAACCTCGGGTATCTTTTCGAGATCAAGGTAGACGAAATTCTTGTACAGCCTGCTTATGGGGGAATAGGGACTGATACCGAAGGGCCGTCTGTTTGGGATGGCATGGAGGGGATTGATGCCGACGAATCCGCCCCCGAGGCCTGCAATCCACTGGACGATCCCCTTGAGGTCGGTAAAGTCACCGATGCCCCAGTCCCGGCCTGATCGTAGAGCATAAAGATTAACAGAGAGGCCCCATGTCCTTCCCTGCCGAAGTTCGGACGGAAGGTAACAGGCGTCGGGAGCTATGATGATCCTCGCGGTTCCTCGGAGGGGAGCATCTCTTTCAGAGAGGAGGGGTATGGGATGTCCTGACTCAACAGCAAGGGTGTAATATCCGATCTCCCTTTTTGTGTTGTCCACGAGGTCTATCCTTACAAGGCGATTATCATCAATCCACTCCTGCTCAGAAATGATGATCTCCTCCCCGGAAAGCACAAATTCATCTCTCCTCCCATGGGCGTCAGAAAGGGACCACACGAGGGAGAGTCTCTTTTCTTCTCCCTCTCTGAGCGGGAGATGGACCGGTATCGTCAAGGGCTGCTCATGGACCGAAAGGACTCTTACGGGCTCAATCAAGGTCTTCCATCTTCTTGATCTCCGTTCCCTGATCTCCTCCACGATGTCTTCAGCGGTGTCGATCTCCAGATTCATTGCCTTGAGAATGGCCCTCTTTGTTTCCGTGGAAGCCGCGTGTCTCTTGCCGAAGATATCAAAGTACTCTGGGATTATGCCGCAGAGTCCGGACAGTTCATGAATCAATTCATCGTAGGACGGTATCGTCATAGTCGAAAAATCCCTTCTAACCGTGACTGTACAGAGCTTCCACGTCAGCGATAGAAGACGATAAGGTGGAGGCAGTGACGAAGATCGGGAATTCCGCCTCCGCTCCATTGTATGGACAAGCCTTTTGTTTTGTCAATTCGCTCCTTGATCGCTTATAATTGATAGCATGGAGATAATACGACAGATATCGGTGTGGGACGTCATTGATATCATCTTTGTAGCGATCATCTTCTATCGGTTGCTGCTCATCATGAAGGGGACGAAGGCAACGCAGATGCTCATGGGCCTTGGTCTCCTCCTCGTTGCTTCCCTTTTGTCAGGTCGGTTCGAACTCCATACGGTAAACTGGATCATCCAGAGTCTTTGGGCGCAGATTGTGATTCTTCTCATTGTGCTTTTTCAGCCTGAGATCAGAAGGACCCTTGCCCAGATGGGCGAAGCGAGGTTCCTCCCGGCCTTTACACCCGCTGAGGAGCTGAAATCCCTCGACGAAATCGTGAAGGCCTCTGTTGCGCTCTCAAACAGGAGGATAGGCGCCCTCATCGTGATCGAGCGAGACACGAGCCTGAAAGACTTCGTCGAGATGGGGACCTTGCTCGACGCAAAGGTCTCAAAGGAGATACTGCTGACAATTTTTCATCCCACATCCCCCATCCATGACGGGGCGGTAGTTATCAGGGGGAACAGAATAGTCGCTGCAGGATGTTTCCTCCCCATCGCCCTCAGCTCTGAGGTGAGCAAGACCCTCGGCACGAGACATCGTGCGGGGATTGGTCTTACCGAAGAGACAGACGCCATTGCCATTATCGTATCGGAAGAGACAGGCGAGGTATCGGTCTCTATTACCGGAAAACTCGAGTCACCGGTGGACATGGGGACTTTACGGGATATCCTGACCGAGCTCTTCACAACGGCTAAGAAAAAGAGCCCTCCAAGGATGCAGAGAATTCAGGAAAATAAATGATAAAGAGACTTCTCCTCGAAAATCTCTCGCTGAAGGCTGCGGCTGTTGTGCTTGCGATACTTCTCTGGATTTTTGTCTCTTCAAGGGGCCAGACTGAGGTATCCCTTGAGGTGCCCATAGAGTTCATCAACATCCCCGCTGGCATCGAGATTGCCAAACGCACGGTCAAGTCGGCAAATCTGGTAATCAGGGGAAATGAAACGCTTCTCAAGGCCTTGAGGCAGGGGGATGTCAGGGTCATCGTTGACGTGAGCAAGGCAAGGGAAGGAGAGGCCGTATACGCCATCAAAAATGATGACGTTTCGCTGCCCCGGACTGCTGCCGTCATGAGAATAGAGCCACCATCGGTAAAACTCATGTTTGAGCGTATGGCGAGGAAAGAGGTGAGAGTACGACCGGCGGTCACCGGCATACCTGAAACTGGCTACTATGTCAAGCATCTGGACGTAAAACCGAAGACGGTCGTTATCGAAGGCGCAGAATCAGATGTGAACAAGGTGGGCTACCTGAAGACCGAATCGATCGATATTACCGGTCTGACCGAAGATGTCAGGCAGGAAGTCGATCTCGTCTTGGCGGGCAGAAATATAAGGACAAAGATAGACAAGGTCGAAATCGCCATAACAATCGCAAGGAGGGGCAGATGAGGCTTTTTGGAACAGACGGTATAAGGGGGAAGATTAACAGACTGCCGATGACACCGGAGAACGTCCTGAGAATCGGGATGGCAGCAGCAACAGTGCTCAAGAAGACTCATGGAAGGAATATGGTGATCATCGGGAAGGACACCAGACTCTCCGGCTACATGATAGAGAGCGCACTGACGTCGGGTATCTGCTCCAACGGCATGAATGTCACCCTCACCGGTCCTCTGCCTACACCCGGCATAGCATACCTCACAAGGGCATTGAGGGTTGATGCGGGTGTTGTCATCTCAGCCTCTCATAACCCCTTTGATGACAACGGCATAAAGTTTTTCTCCTCTGACGGCTGCAAACTCCCTGACGAATTTGAAAAGAGGATAGAAGAGCTTGTTGCCGATGAAAGTCTCGGGTCCAGAAGGCCCTCAGGCGCCGATATCGGCAAGACCTTCAGACTCGATGATGCAACAGGAAGATACATCGAGTATGTCAAATCGACTATCCCCCGGGGAAGCACGCTCGAAGGGCTGAAGGTCGTCGTTGATTGTGCAAACGGGGCGGCCTACAAGGTCACCCCCTGGGTTTTGAGGGAGCTTGGGGCAGAGGTCATCGCCATAAACGATGAACCCGACGGCATCAATATCAACGCTGATTGCGGTTCGTTGAATATGGACGGTCTCTGCAGGGCGGTGAAGGAGCATAAAGCCGACGCCGGTATTGCCCATGACGGAGACGCAGACAGGACCCTCCTCTGTGATGAAAAAGGCAACATCGTGGACGGCGACAGAATCCTCGGCATCTGGGCGCTCCAGTTCAAGAAAGAGGGCAGACTCAAGGGCGACACCGTTGTCTCGACAGTCATGAGCAACCTTGGGCTGGAGAACTACCTCGCGAAGCATGGGATACAAATGGTCAGGACAAAGGTTGGAGACCGGTTCGTCACCGAAAAGATGTTCCAGCACGGCTATGTCCTTGGGGGGGAGCCTTCGGGTCATATCATCTGCCTCGATTGCAACACAACGGGCGACGGACCGATAACGGCACTCCATGTCCTCTTTATGATGAAGACGGAAGATACCTCCCTTTCCCGGCTCGTGGCGGGAATTAAACTTTACCCTCAGATTCTCATTAATGTCCCTGTTGAGAAAAAAGTCGACATCAAGACCGTCCCTGAGATCGTCCAGGCCGTAAGGGAGTCAGAGGAGAGCCTCAAAGGTCAGGGGAGGGTCATCGTAAGGCCTTCCGGCACAGAACTGAAGGTGCGGGTCATGGTCGAGGCCTATGAAGAGAAGCTTGCCAGACGGTTCGCTCATACGATAGCAGACGTGATCAGAGAAAAGATCTGATCTGCCCGCCTCATGCATAGCTTCGTGTCGTTCTTGTCGGGGATCGCTCTCTTTTTTCTCTTCCGTTATTTTCCGGTCATTGCAGTAATGCTTCTTCTTGCCGCAGTGGCCCTCCTTCTCAGGAGGAAGAAGTACGCTTTCATAGCGGTAATGATCATCGGTTCTCTCTATGCCGCGCTTCGCTACGTTCCCCCGATAGACTTTGCTGCCTTGAGCGGCAGAACGGTACGTTTGGTGTGCGTGGTTGAAGACTCACCCCGTGTATTGACGACAGGGAGGAACGTTCAAAGAACTACCCCTGTGTCGGTGTCAGACGCTGAGTCAGGTGAATTGCTGACAGACCTTAAAGGAAGAGAGATATACGTCATCTCGGACAAAGGACTGGTGAGCGGCTCACGGTATGATCTTCTGGCAGGGATGGGGCGGGACTACGAGAGACATAATCCCGGCTATCGAGGAGAACAATGGCTCTATGCGTATCTCAAGGAAATCGGTACTGTCAGGGGGTCGGAGAGAAAGGGCATCTATTCGTGGATCAGAGAGAGGAGAGACTGTTTGAATCTCTACTTCAGGAACGACTTTGATCGTGATTCAGGCTCCTTTCTGGCTTCCATTACGACCGGCGAAAGGGTCGACATGAGCGAAGAGATCAACGACGCCTTTGGCACAAGTGGTCTCGCACATCTCTTGAGCATTTCGGGCACGCACTTCGGGCTCTTCTCTATGCTGGTTTTCGGGATATTCAGGCTCGGCATCAGCGTTATGCCCTACCGGCTCCTCCAGAGATTCACGATCTATCTCACACCGTCGCAGGCCGCCGCCCTGCTTTCGCTGCCCTTCATGCTTCTCTACCTCCTCATCTCTGATCTGAGCTTTCCGGCCTTACGCTCTTTCATCATGATCAGCCTCTTTCTTACGGGACTCCTCATCAGCAGGAAGGGGTTTTGGCTGAACTCCGTCCTTTTTGCCGCTTTTCTCATATGCCTGTGGGACCCCTCTGCCCTTCTGAACCTCTCGTTCCAGCTCTCCTTCCTCGCTGTCCTGTCAATCGGCTTTACTGCAGGAGAAAGGGGAGACAATGAATCTGAGGGCAGGGGATTGAGGGCGCGTGTTTTGGACTTTCTCAAGGGTTCTCTTCTTGTGTCCCTCTCTGCCTCGCTCGGAACCGCCCCCCTTGTTGCCTATTCCTTTCATTATTTCTCACTGATTTCTCCTCTAGCAAATCTCTTTGTGACCCCTTTTATCGGTTTTGTCCTCGTCCCCCTGTCCCTTCTTTCCTCATTCGTATTTATCTTTTCGGGGCATTTCCCTTTTCATTCCCTGATCGCCCTTGCCTCGGACCTATCACTCAAGGCTGTGAGGTTCTTCGCCTCGGTCCCCTTCGCAGACATAAAGATACCCGCCGTCCCCGTGATAGTCATCATAATCGTTTACGCAGTATGCATGGTATACCTGTCAGGAAGGAAGAGATATGCCCTTGTCTTCGCGGTTGTGACAGCTGCCGTCCTGTTGATGCCGGGCGTGTGGGCAGGGAAGGGATTATCGGTCACCTTTCTTGATGTCGGTCAGGGTGACTCCGCGGTGCTTGAGACACCGGGTGGAACAATGATGGTCATCGATACCGGAAAGACGGGGAGGGAAGTGGACGCCTATCTGAAGTACCGGGGCAAGAGGACCCTCGACGCCCTGATTATCACCCATGCCGATGACGACCATTCTGCCGGAGCTCCGCGCATTCTGAGAAGGTTCACCGTGAAGGAAGTCTGGGACAACGGCCTTCTGATATACGGCGATAATCTTCTTGGAAATGCCCACCATCGCTCTCTCGAAAGAGGTGACGAGATCCGTTCCGGCGGACTCCAGATCCAGGTACTTCATCCATACAAGGGCTTTTACACCTTCGGTAGCGGTGAAGCTACTGCTGAAAATAATGACTCCCTCGTGCTGAAGGTGACGGGGGAAAAGTCCTTCCTTTTTACTGCCGATACCGCAGGAGAGGCCGAAGATGATATGCTCCACCTCCGCTCGGTCCTGAAAAGCGATGTCCTCAAGGTTTCTCATCACGGCAGCAGAACATCTTCATCAGAAGACTTCTTGCGGATGGTCTCGCCTGGCATAGCGGTCATCAGCGTCGGCAGATATAACACATATGGCCATCCCCATAAGGATGTGCTCGAAAGACTCAAAGGTGTGAATGTCTACAGGACCGACAGGGACGGCGCGGTCAAGATCTCTGAAACCCCCGAAGGCCTCGATGTGAAGACATGCAGGGAGTTCGAGTTTGAGAGGCCCGGTGACCTCGCCGGAGAATGGAGGAATATAAAGAGGCTCTTTGCGGTTTGGTGAAAAAAGCTTTTTCCCCCTGATTTCTTGTAAAATACGAATAGTGGACCTGTCTCAGAAGCGGTTCTGGGTTCAAAGCTGTCATTCCTGCAAGCCCCGGGACAAGCCGGAATGACATGAAGTGCGGACCTCATGACATTCAAGTTTGAGATAGGTTCTAGCCAGTAAGATTTTAGAGCCGTCATTCCCGTGAAGGCGGGAATCCAGGAAGAAGGCACTGGATGCCGGACTGAGAATTTCGAGCATGACAAGGAAGATAACGTTCATGCCTTCTTTCTGATGACCTTCTTAGCGATTAGACGCAGACGAACTATGGAAGACGAAATCCCCGTTGACAAGAAGGTTTTGGAGGAGCTGAAAAGGAACTTGACAGAACTCCTGGGCGAGCGCCTGAAGAAGCTGGTGCTTTATGGTTCCCGTGCACGAGGAGACTATGACGAAGACTCGGACATCGACATCGCGATCATCGTCCGGGGGCTTACGAGAGAGCTCAAGAATCAGATACTTGATATGGTGGCCGACATCGAGATGGAGCATCTGACGCCGCTTTCGACGCTGGTGCTTTCGGAGGAGGATTTCGAACTCCTCAAGAAGAGGGAAAGGAGAATCGCCCTCGATATTGAACGGGAGGGGATACCGCTTTGACGGAAGACAATAAGAAAGAAAACATTCGAGAAGAGCTGGTGCGGGCTGCCGGGGCGATCCAGGCTGCAAACCTTCTTTTTGATAATTCTTTTCTGAATGATGCCGTGTCGAGACTCTATTACTTTTTGCTTTTCAACATGAGAGCCCTTCTCCTTTCAAGAGGATTCCAACCAAAGAGCCACGAGGGAATACTCAGACTCTTCGGACTGCACTTCGTAAAGGAGGGTTTTTTTGCGGCGCAAGACTCCCACCTCTTCGCAAGGCTCATGAAATATAGGGAGGAAGCGGACTATAACCCGTCGTATACGTTTACTCGGGAAGACTTCGTCGGTTTTCGGAAAGAGGCCGAGGCATTGTCAGGGAAGATACATGAATATCTGCAAGAGAAAGGGTATATTGCGTAGCGGCAGGAGAATATGGACAACCCCTTAGTTTCGATAATCGTCAGGACAAAGGACAGGCCGAAACTCCTCAAGCGGGCGCTTCAGAGCATCGCCGCGCAGACCTACCGGCCCCTCGAAGTCGTGCTCGTCAACGACGGAGGCTGCGAGCTCGACTCGCAGGAACTCAAAGCCGTCCTCGGAGACGTGTCCCTCAATTACACAAGACTCGAAAAGAACATGGGGAGGGCGCACGCTGGGAATGTCGGGATAGAGAATGCAGAGGGAAAATACGTGGGGTTTCTGGATGATGACGATGAACTCTACCGTGAACATGTCGAGACCCTCATCGACAGGTTGAGTATGGACGACTATTACAAAGTTGCCTATTCCGACTCCTATCTCGCGTTCTACGGTCCGGCCGAGGGCAGTGAAGAGCGTATAATAAGAAAGAAGGAGTGTTTCTATTCAGAGGACTTTGACCGTAATAGGCTCCTGTTCGAGAATTATATACCCCTCCTTTGCCTGCTCTTTACAAGAGATGTGCTCAGATCCTTTCGCTTTGAGGAAGACCTTCACACCCATGAAGATTGGAGACTGCTTGCCCTCATATCGAGGGAGCATGACTTTCTCCATATAAAGGAGATCACCTGCCAGTACAATATCTTCGGGGATTCCTTTGTCGATTACCTAGAAGGGAGATATGATATCAGGAAGTCTGCTTCCGTCGTCTTTGAGAGAAACAAGGAGTACATAAACTGGGGAGCGTGGATGCATTTCAAGAACAAGCTCGAAGACAAGATAAGGGATGCCGCTGCCCACATCGAAGATATGAATGCCCACATCGAAGATCTGAAGCATGAAGCAGGGCGATACAATTTCCTCGTTGAAAAGATGGACAGCATGATGGATGCTCACCGGAGCGCCTATGATATTCTCAAGGAGCTCTGCGGCAGGAGCGAACGACTCGCCGAAAAGATTGATAATATGCCCACGATAGTTAATCTCTGCGACAATCAGTTGATACTACACAACAAGGTTGACCAAACTCTGACAGCCATCTCTCTGTTTGCCGATAAAATCGAGTCGGTAACGAATAAGATGGAGTCGACAACTAATAAATTGGATGCGATCATGCTTACGCAGGCAGAGATGATGAACAGACTGAGCATCACCGAGAGGATCAGGGGTCTCGCCAGGAAATTGAAGGGGTCGTCTTCTCGAAATACCTAGCTGTGGTGAGGCCTCCGTGAAGATTGCGATCAATGCTGCCATCATTGATGATAAGCCGACGGGTCTTGGGCTGTATGCTCTGAATGTCACTCGCGAACTCTCAAAATTCCTTGAAGTCTCTGTCATCACCTCCCATGATGCTCCTTTCGAAGGTAACACAAATATAAACGTGATCAAGGCGCCGGAGATCATACAGCCAGGAAAGAGGCAGCTTGGCGCGATAACAAGGCTCCTCTGGCTTAATCTGGTTCTTCCCCGTACTTTGAGGAAGGAGAGATTTGACCTGCTTATAAACCTTACCCATCACGGCCTCTTTTTCCCATCTGTCCCGCAGATGCTTTCAATCCACGACCTCATACCGCTAAGGTTCCCCTCACAATACCGACTGCAGAATTACTACTATCGTTTCCTGCTGCCCTTTCTGATCAGAAAGTCTTTCGCAGTGAATACGCTCTCGGAGTTTACCAAAAAGGACATCGTCACAACGTACCATCTTGACCCGCAGAAGATACTGGTTTCTGGGAATGGATACAATCCTTTCCCGGAGACCAGAGAGCCCCAAAAGAGCGAAGACAGGAGCACTATCCTCATGGTCGGCGCAACATATCGGCATAAGAACTTTGACCGTTTTTTTGAGGCATACAGCAGGAGCCGGATATTACAGATGCATAGATTGGTCATTGCCGGTGGAAAGGAAGATTACTTCAAACACCTGAGCGGTCTTTCCAGGGAATTGGGGGTCCATGAGAAGGTGGAATTTATTGACTACGCTAAACCTCAACAGTTGGCAAAACTGTACGGCAATGCGATCGTATTCGTGTACCCCTCTTTGTATGAGGGTTTCGGCATGCCTCCCCTTGAGGCGATGGGGATGGGGACGCCCGTCGCAGCCTCAAGGATCGGCGCCATCGAGGAGGTCTGCGGGGACGCCGTATCCTATTTTGACCCGACCTCCGTCGACAACATCAGAGAAAAGGTGGAGTATCTTCTATCCAATGAAGGGCTCAGAGAAGAGCTTGTCAGAAAGGGCCTTGAGCAGGTGAAGAAGCATACCTGGAAGAACGTGGCGCAAAAGATTTACGATTTTGTTTCAGGAACTTAAAATTAAAGAACGGGGATAACAAAGGCTTTGTTTCCCCCCTGGCCCGGCAAGGGTACGAAAACTTCGTCTTCCAGGATAGAATAGAATTCCACCTTATGAGGATCTTTATGTATGCTGTTCACCCAGAAAACAGTATCCCAGCCTGTCATGAGCATTTTCTCGTTTTGATATGCCTGAGCCACATCATTTCGGGGATGTGTTACAGGGGCAACTGTCAGCGGTCTAGAATCATATACGATTAGGACGCCCCTTACCGGGATGTTTCTCTTCAGATCGAAGGCCCATCCGGCGGCGTGGAATAAGTGAGCGGATCGACCTTTGGCAGACTTATGAGATTCAATAAGGTCAACGTTTCCGGTCGTTGTACCCCTCTTTACCCGGGAAACATCGAAAGCAATGGTCCTTACACCGTCCGTGTAACGTCCCATGTTGAAGAAAACCAGTCTGCCATTGTCATTCACTATAGGTTCTACACTAAGCCAATGCGAGAGTTTCCCCTCAATCTCGACACCCCTGTCAGCGAAGCCGTAACGATCTAAGTAGATTCCACTGAACCCGGCATCGGATATTGCCGTCAGAAACTCGTGTGAAGGCAAGTTTACCACATGCTTTTGCCATGCGTCACCTTCCCTGCCTTTCATCGCCCCGTAACTCCACCGAAGGGTCTTTGAATGCATATAGCCCCTGAAAAGTTCATAGTCCATCATCTTATGAACAGGCCAGGATTCCGGGAACGCAACATATGGTAACTGGAATATCATGGCGTTCTCCGGCAGCGATGCTTCTATCTTTCTGACAAATTCCTCATCCTTTGCATACTCTGCTTTCAGTTCGGCAAAAGGCGGTCTAAAATGAGCAGTCGTCTGGTCCGCAATGCCAATCGCAAGGGTAACGGCCATGAGGAGGTAATAACGGATTTCGTCCTTTCTTGACTTAACATACCGGTGACGAATGTTTTCGAGAAATATCACGACGGCGAAGAGCGAAAAGAATGCGATAAAAAGACTTATTCTGTTGTAAGACCGTATTTGGGGGAGAACGAAGAAGGCAAAGAGGGACCCGAGCCCTCCGATCGTACCAAGCAACACGGCGGAAACATTAAGAACAGCGAGGTCATTTTTTATTTTTTCGTGCGAGTCGCGTGGGCTTTTGTTAAGGAGCGACAGCAGGAGCATTAAAAACCCAAGACTTCCGAGAAGCCCGAGAGAAGAGGAGTCATTTTCATTGATCAAAGGTCTGTACGGTTCCGAGTTGTACCTCTGCTTCAGTCGTGCAAGGCATGGGACTCTGTGCCCGCTCACAGGCAGAAGCAGTTGTGCGATCTTCATTCCGTAAATTTCAGCGTCTACAGGACTCCGGTGGGCTGCTTCTCTGTTTTTTCCATGTTTGTGTTGGTACACGATACTAGGTGCAGCCTGCAGAAGGACCACGCCGGATATGACGAAAACAAGAATTGCGCAAGCCAGGAGAGGATAGATCTTTTTCTTTGCGACGGAGGCCAAGAGTCCTGCGATAAAGAGAAAGAAACTACTAAAAAAGGCGTAATAGACATCAGAAGATGCAACAACAAGGCACGAGCCGATGCTGATCAGCGTTTCCTTGCCCGTCAGATCCAAGCGTGGCTTTCCCCCGTCATCGCTCGGAATGAAAAGCAAACCTTTTTCCGAAGACAACCAGAGAATGACCATAACCATCGGAGGTATCATATAATATGATGCCAAGAAAAAATGGTGTTCCCCCCGCATGAAATGGTAGGGAAGAAACGTGAAGAGCAAGCTCCCCACAATCGATGTGACAAAAGAGAGATTAAACTGCCGAAAGACAAAGAGCGAGGTTATTGTTGTTAAGGGAAATGTCAGTAAGTAGTAAAGATTCATAGTAGTTCCGTAATTGTGAAAAAGAAGAGAGATGAGCTTCAGCATGAAAAGGTGAAAGGTGTTAAAATTCACTAGAGGGAAATCGTGGAGATCCATGCCTGAGGGCATTCCAAGAAGGCTGTTGTGCAAATACCATCCGTTATCGCTCATTCCCTTGATCACCATTGAATAAAACAAGCCATCTTCTGAATAAACAAAGGGGATTGTCAGGTCCGCGTTCCATAATCCTAATAGCACAACCAGTAGAAAGATGCAGAGAAAGGCCGTCATCGCGTAGACAGCGTACTCGATCGACGTTCTTTTCGATACAGATATCCTATTCATCGGCTTCTTTGCGCGTTTCACGCACTCCGGCTGTTTTTCAAATGGATGTCTGTTCAAAAACGAAAGGGTTCGAAAGACATCCCTCCGGTCTGATGCCCGAAGTATCATAAACAACGCAGATGAAATCCTGCAATAGGGCGAGAAGATCGTGAAGAAGGTCGACTTTGATAAATTGCGGAGAATTATGACAGCCTTCTCCAGGGCCAGCTGAATTTCTTTGATGACGTAGATTATTTTGCCGAATAAAAAGCAAAGATGGTCCGCAGTTCCGTAAGGAAAGACCCTCGTGGGATCGTGGAATACGGCTGCGGAATCGGTAGAAACCTGAGATTCCTGGGTGCCTCTTTCCCTGACGCGGTAATATGCGGATGTGATCCACCGGGACGGGGTCTCGAGAGGGCGGCAAAAAACATGGAAGCGGATCACTTGACAATAAAGACGGGTCTGGGCGGATAATCACCTCTTTCCCATCGCAAGATCGATTCTCTCCTTTGCCCTCCGACCGATGGCCGAAGGACTGTAGAGAGTTCGTATGTCTCTTGATGCTGTCTGTCCGATCTGTGCGGCAATCTCCCGGTTGCGATAAACAAAGTCCATCATCTCGGCAGCATGTCCGATATCAGGGTCAGCCCAGACATTGCCTTTCTTGTACGGTCCCGTATCTTTCTCGATCTCGATCAGCGTATACTTGACAGGAAAGCTGTTGTTGACGGTCATGAAATCCATGTTTCCTGAGTAGGCCGTCGCAATGACGGGTTTCCCCATATACATCGACTCGGCAAGGGTGAGGCCAAAGCCCTCGGAACGGTGGAGCGAAACGTAGCAGTCACTCAATGACATCAGGCTGTGCAGTTCGTCCTTCACGAGATACTTGTCCACAATCCTTACATTCAACCCCTTTGAAGCCCTGAGGAGATCGGTCATAAAGGCTGGGTTCCAATATGAATTGGAACATTTAAGCACGAGGAGCGCGTCACTGTTTGAGGGAAAGGCCTCTCTGAACGCCTCAAGAAGGACCAGGGGATTCTTCCTCTCAAAAAAGCTCAGAAAATCGAACATGAAGAGGAAGATGAAACTGTCAGGGTCTAATCCAAAATGCCTTCTGTCGAGATCCTTCAGGGTATCTATCGATACGCAGTGGGGGACCCGTATCACGGGGACAGGTGAAACCGAGCCGATGGATTCCATGCAAAAGGTGCTGGCCGTCCATATTTCGTCAAAATAGCTGAAATGGGGTCTCCATTCCTCAGGGAAAACGGACAGTTCCCATACCCAATAGCCTATGTTGTAAGCATCCCTGAAGTAGCTGTCGCCCTTCTGCGAATGGAAGACAGGCACCTGGTCTGCATTAACGTGAATCAGGTTTATCGGATACGGGTGGGCGTCGGTGAATGATGTGAAGGTAGAATCGCTCTGTCTCGATGAAGACGGTACGTTATTCAACGCATAGGGTATGTTCAGGGTCTTGATGATGCGGATATCCGATCTCACCGCCTCTCCTGTGCCGCTTTCCGATGTGATATAACCGGCGATATTAATACCTGTCTCTCCGGTATCCCTGACTGAGTTCATGGTTGCCCTTATGTCGGTATTCGCAGGAATGGAGAGGGCGGCATTCAGCTTTTTGTTGATCTTTTTTAGATTGGTGATGATCTTCGGATTCTTTCCAAAGAGCGTATATGCCGTCTTCTTCAGGAACTCTTTCCCCTTATTGGCAGAGCTGAGAAAAAGAACCTGTCTCGAAAGTTCGGTGTTATCGGTAACGGCAGGCACGACATCCTGGAAAAACTTTTCTCCCAGCTGATATTCCCTCTTTCCGCTCGTCAAAGCCCATGCCACAAAGCCTTCCCTATCGGCCCCTGAGATATCGGGGTAGACCCTCTGGACGTCATGGCGTATATAGTACATTTCGCGCATCAGCCTTGTAATCGCAGGACTGTTCCCGTCGATTTTTTCATTGAGCCATGCAAAATAGCTCTTTTCACCTGTGGCAAAGGGGTTGCCGAATCTCTTGACGGCTTCCCCCATCGAGAGGTAGAGCCTTCTTGCAAGGTCGGGTATTCTCTCTCCGTTCTGAAAAGAGCCGAAAAGATAGGGCCAGTTCCTGCAGTCCTTAAACCCCCTTGTCATGATTCGGTCCCGGTAAATCCTGAAAACAGCCTGGAGGTCTTCCTTTAACATGCCGATCCTGTACCTGTCCTGGTGCTTCGAAACAGGTTCCATGTTCTCCGGGTCAAGACCGCTGAAATGAAAGAAATAGGAAGGCTGTCCGTTTACGGTTATCCTGCCGCCATCGACCTTCACATCTCTGCAATGGTAGTTCCAGTATGCCACATTATAGCCCGGCTCCCTGAGTATAAAGACACCGTGGTACATCCCGGGTACGAGGTCGATCCATTTCTGATCAACGAAGATCCCCTTTTCGACGGCATGAATGCAGTTGCTGTAAAGCCTCTTCTGCCACCAGGAGAGCATTGACGATGTTGTTTCGTCTCTCGAGAGGGCAAAAAAACCGAGATTATATGAGCCGGACAAAAGGATGTCCACTTCGCTTGGTTTATGCGTGTCGTTGATCGGGGCCGTCAGATGGGGAGTCAGCACAAAGGAATGGGCATCAAGCAAGTCCACAATTGGTCTGACGCTATTTGTTATGAGGATATCAGGGTCAAAATAGATCAGCTTCTTGAGACCATACTTCTTCAGGAGATGTCCCAGGAGATAAGGCTTGACAGCGGTATTCAACTCGAGGATGGTGTATTGGAAACAGAATCTTTCAAAGTCGGGTATTTCATCCCTCAGTTCCTCTATTTCAATGAGTCTGAACTTTTCATCGTTGGGCTTGAAATAGCCGTCCACTGAATCAACTAATAAGACAAAGGCTTCACCCTCATTGTGCTCATAAAAGGAGTCAACCAGCACCCGCGCGAAAGGGAGATAGTTTTTTGACACAATGGTGCAAATCCCAAAATCGGCCAATCTCGATCTCCCTATGTGGTATTTTTTGTGTTCGAGGACAAGAGAAGTTATTGAGAGAATTCTACCATATTTGCCTCAGTTCCATAAACGTCCTCCAAACCTTGACAATCCTGACCCCTCTCCTTATGATTAAACCATGAGAGACCCGGAGATCGGGAGATTCTGCGAGGAGAGCGGCATCGACCTGCTCGTGCTCTTCGGATCCAGTGCCGGCGGGCGGCTCCATCCTGCAAGCGATCTTGATGTGGCCGTAAAACTCAGGACAGGGGCAACGGTCTCGAAGCTCGAACTGATCGGCGGACTCGGCGATCTGTTTGAGGGAAAGGAAATAGATCTTGTCGTTCTTACGAGAGATACCGATCCTCTGCTCCTCTACGAGATCTTCTCCAGAGGGAAACCTCTCTACGAGGGGCATTCAGGCGTTTTCGACAGAGAGAAACTGAGGGCGTGGAAGCTTTACCTCGATACCGAAGGGATTCGACTGAAGCTGAGGAATTACCTGAAGGAGTTCGCGGAGAAGTTCGGGCATGTCGCCT
>DASRZP010000010.1 GCA_035686305.1 Thermodesulfovibrionales bacterium
CTCTCTGCCTCCACAGGGATTCCGGGTATGGTGGCGATGGTAGCGAATACCCCTGAAGAGGCGAAGATCTACATAGATTTTTTTCTCGAAACGACGGACATGCCCTTCGGGATCGATATGTGGGTTGCCGAAAAGAGGGAAAGGGCAACAGAATATGTATCGAAGCTCGGCGTCCAGGACAAATTCCTTTACAACAGCATTACGCCGTGGGACAAGGACATTAAGGGGCAAGTCGGGAAGCTCAAGGACCTCGGCATACGGCATGTGGTGGTGCAGGCCTTTGACGACGCCGACCAGACTCCCGCAGGCCGACTAAAGTCTCTCGAAAGCATCCTTTCAGCAGGGGCAGACGGCTTCGAGACCGTCATTGTTGACACCTCGGTCATGAATCTCCCTGCCACATCCTTTTCTCTGGTCGCCAACAGGATCATAAAGGAGAAATTAGGGCTTCCCTGCGGAGGGGCGTACTCAAACGGCACCCATATGTGGAATGACGCCAAGGCCATCTGGAACCTCGAGGGGTTCAGGGCGATGGACGCGGTAGCACAGGGGATGTCATCGGTCTTCTGGAGTGATTTCAATTTCTTTGGTCCCATCGTCACCGCCCCCCGCATTTTCCCGGCCGTTGCCACCGCCCATATACTGCTTTCGACACTCGTTTATGATGAAACAAAGGTTATACCAGAAAACCGTGATCTTCCGATCAGAAAACATTTCTCGGATTTCCTGGAGAAACTCCTGGCGGGACGGGCGAGAAAATGACCATGCTTGCGGTTCAATTCTATTATCCATAGCAGAAGGAGAAAAGAGAGCATGACACCAAAGGAAAGGATTCTGAAACTCTTTGCCGGCGAAGAGATCGACAGACCGCCGTGCTTCAGCGGCATGGGGAATGTCACGACAGAAGGACTGAAGAAATCGGGATACAAGTTCGCCGCCCTCCACTCAGACGCCAGGATGATGTCCGACGCTGCCGCATCCACCTATAAGCTCTTCGGCTTTGAATGCGGCGTCGTTCCCTTTGACCTCTGTGTTGAGGCGGAGGCCCTCGGATGCGAGATAAACGTCTATGCCCATGTGGAAGACATCCTTTACCCGACCATCAAGAAGAAGCTGATCCACAATGAAGACGAAATGGAGATAACGGTTCCTTCCCGTATCCAGGATAGAGGGAGAATACCTCTCATGTGCGAGGCTATCGGCCTCATCAAGAAAGACATCGGGAACGAAGTTCCGATCGGCACCTATGTGCTCGGGCCTTTCACCCTCGCCGGACAGATCATGGAGCTCAATGACCTGCTGAAACTCTCTTTCAAAAAACCTGACAAGGTGGGAAAGCTTCTCGATCTCCTTGCCGACGCCATCATCATTGTCGCCGAACAGTATGTGAAGGCAGGTGCGGATTACATAACCGTGAGAGAGATGGGCGCGACATCTGATGTCTTGAGCCCGAGGGTCTTCAAGAATCTCATACTCCCCTATCTCAAGAAGATCTTCGCTACGTTGACGGTTCCGAGCGTCATCCACATATGCGGCAAGACCAATGATATTGTGCCCTTTATGGCAGAGACCGGGGCAAGGGCGATCAGCGTTGACCAGAAGAACGATGCTGCCGAATCGCGCAAGAAGCTCGGCAAGGATGCGCTTGTCTTCGGAAACTATGACCCTTACAATGTCCTGGTTGCAGGAACTCCGGATCTCGTAAGGCAGACCGTGAAGAGATGCATGGATGACGGAGTAAGCGCAGTATGGCCGGGTTGCGACATCTGGCCCACTGTTCCGCCTGAAAATATCAGGGCGATGATGGATGAGGTAAAAAATTACAGGAGGTGAGATATGGTTACCGAAGAAAAGAAGAAAGAGCTTTTGGAGCGGCTGAAGAACGCAGTTATCCAGTATGACGAAGACTCTTCGAAGGAGGCGGCCCAGGAGGCCCTCGATGTCGGCATGAATGCCAACGATGCGATCTTCAACGGCCTCGTGAGCGGAATGGAGGAGGTGGGGAGGCTTTTTGAGGCCCAGGAGTACTTTGTGCCGGAGCTTCTCATGTGCGCAGATGCCCTCTATGCGGGGCTCGACATACTCAAGCCCCATGTTCACCAGCTCGATCTCGGGGTGAAGGGATCGGTGGTAATCGGGACTGTTGAGGGGGATGTCCACGATATCGGGAAGAACATCGTCAAGATGATGTTCGATGTTGCCGGCTTTACCGTCTACGACCTCGGAAGAGACGTACCCCTCGACAAATTCGTCGAGGAACAGATCAGGACCGACTCCGATCTTGTCTGCCTCTCCGCAATGATGACGACGACGATGACGGGCATGAAGAAGGTCATCGATAACCTCCATGCAAAGAACCCCAACGTGAAGATCATGATCGGCGGTGCGCCGGTCTCTCAGGACATCGCTGAGAAATGGGGTGCCGACGGCTATGCAAAGGATGCCAATAACGCCCTGAAGGACGCGATTGACATGATCAGTTCTCTCAAGAAACTCAAGGAAGAGGCCGAGGCAAAGAAGGGCTGATATGGAAGCTTCACTCAGAGAAGAACTCATGAGAGGAGGCGCAACGGTTGTCGGATTCGCAATCCTGCGGGGCTCTCTCGGTGTCGAGATAGCACATCTTGAGACGGCCGTCTCGATCGGAGTGGACAGGAAGCTTAACGAAGACACGATCTCCCTTCTCGTCGCTCTTCAAAAGAAGGCCGCCCGCCGTTTGAAACAAGGGGGGTACCGGTATCTCGCCATCCCCCCTGATTCCGACAGGATACAGGAGACCTTTGTATCAAAACTCTATCCAAGCTTCACGCACAAGATGGCTGCAACATCATCGGGAATTGGATGGATCGGGAAGAACGGCCTTCTCATAAGTCCCCACTTTGGTCCGAGGCTCTCCCTGGCGACGGTCCTTACCAATGCTCCTCTCCGGCCTGATGAACCAATCGAGTTCAGCCGTTGCGGTGACTGCAGCCTCTGCATCGACTTCTGTCCTTCAGGTGCCGTAACCGGAGAAAGCTGGTCGCGGTATAAACCCTTTGTCGAACTCATAAGGCTCGAGCGGTGCCGGTCACACAAAAACAACAGGAAGAGACTCCGCGGCAAGCCGAATTGCGGGTTATGCATCAATATCTGTCCCTATGGAAGAAAGAAAGCGCTGAAAGGTCTCTTGAAAAAGCCCTTTGAACAGGTCGTTTACTGAGGAAACACCTTCGTACGCGGTTGGTAAAGACATGATCTGACGACTTCATGCGATCTCATCGGGTCGCCGGCCTGATCCGGCAAGGAAACTATAATTTCTTATATTATCCGGAGGAACATGGATGGCAAGGCACAGAGTGATATTCCAGCCCTCGGGCAGAAGGGGTGAGGTCGAAGAGGGCAAGACGCTCCTTGAGGCAGCGCAGTCCCTCGGTGTAGACATCGAGGCGCTCTGCGGCAACAAGAAGGTCTGCGGGAAGTGCAAGGTAAGAATCGAGGACGGCTTTTTCGAGAAGGACAACATGGAATCGGGAATGGACCATCTTTCCGTCCTTACCGAAGACGAAAGGAAACATATAAAGCCTGAAGACGGGCCGGGGATTCGCCTTGCCTGCTCGGCTGAGGTTTATGGCGACGTAAAGGTCTTTGTCCCTGAACGCTCAAGGGCAGGGAAACAGGTGGTCAGGAAGGCTGCAAAGGAACTCACCATCGCCCTCGATCCGGCGATAAAGAAGTACGGTATCGACCTCATTCCTCCTACTCTTCATGATATGACAACAGGAGACTACGAGCGCGTACTGAAAATCCTTGAGGTCGACTATGGCCTGAGTGACCTTATCTTTGACTATACGGTCCTGAAAGACCTCCAGGACCTCCTCAGAAAAGGACAATGGAAGGCAACGGTCACCGTCTGGATGAACCGTGAGATCATCAAGGTGGAACCCGGTTTTATCGACACCTGCTATGGCCTTGCCGTCGATGTCGGAACAACAACCTGTGTTGGCTATCTCACCGACCTGAACACGGGCAAGGTGGTGAATACCGAATCGATGATGAATCCCCAGGTGCCGTACGGAGAAGATGTCATGTCGCGCATAACCTATGCGATGAGTAACCCTGAAGGGCTCGAAACGATGCAGAAGGCGATCATCACCGGATTGAATGAGATCATCGAGAGGGTCGTCACCGAGATCAGGAAGGACGGGCCCAACCCCGGCTTTGCGATCGATGACCTCACAGTCGTCTTCAACACGGCCATGCACCACATATTCCTCGGTTTCAACCCTGAGCACATCGGCCGTTCCCCCTTCATCCCTGCCCTCCAAAGCTCCCTCAACATCAAGGCTCGGGACATCGGATTAAAGATCAACCCTGCGGCATATATCCATGTCCTGCCGATTGAGGCCGGTTTTGTCGGCGCAGACAACGTCGGCGTCCTTATCGCGGAGGAGCCCTACAACCAGGACGAGATGGTGCTCATCATCGATATCGGGACGAACGGGGAACTCCTCCTTGGCAACCGGGACAGGGTCTGCTCAACATCCTGTGCAACAGGCCCTGCCTTTGAAGGGGCACAGATAAAGTTCGGCATGAGGGCCGCACCAGGAGCAATTGAGACAGTGAGGATCGACCCCGTCACAAGGGAACCCCTCTACAAGGTCATCGGAAAGGCTGACTGGCACACGCACCTCGAAAAGATCAATGCCAAGGGCATCTGCGGATCGGGAATCATCGAAGTCGTCGCAGAGATGTTCAGGACAGGCATCATCGACAAGTCCGGAAGGTTCGTCATGAACCCAGACACGCCCCGCGTGAGGAAGGACTCCGATGGCAAGCCAGAGTATGTCCTTGCCTGGGCTGAGGAGACTTCGATCAACAGCGATATAACCGTGACGCAGGCTGATGTCCGCGCCCTCCAGCTTGCGAAAGGTGCCCTGTATACCGGAGCAAAACTCATGATGCAGAGGCTCGGGATAACAAAGCTCGACAGGGTTGTCCTTGCAGGAGCCTTCGGGAGCCACATCGACAGGGAGGCCTCCATGACCCTCGGCATGTTCCCTGACTGTCCCATTGACAAGGTCTATGCTGTCGGCAACGCAGCCGGTGACGGTGCCCTCATGGCCCTCATCAACAAGGGCAAGAGAGAGGAGGCCAATGAGAAGGCGCGCTGGGTCGAGTTCATCGAGATCGCGACTGATCCTGCCTTTGAAAAGGAGTTCATGCAGGCGATGCACATCCCCCACATGAAGGACAAATTCCCAAACCTGAAGGCACTGATCGAGAAGTCCGGGAGCAAGGTGGAGATCAGGGGTTGACGAAGCTCATCGTGAATTCAGGGGTTTGCGGATTTTCTGTCTCTGTCACCGCAGAGAAGGACAAGGACAAGAAGATCATGATTTTCCTCGAGACTGAATGCGAGATGGTGAGGAAGATGATCGAGGACATCTCCACTCTCGATGTCATGGCAGCCTTTGCCCGCTTCCCGAACAATCCGGTTTATCGTTCTGCGGGCAGGCACCTTAAACATGCTGCCTGTCCTGTGCCGGCAGGGATACTCAAGGCCCTCGAGGTCGAGGCGGGCCTGAACGTGCCGAAGGATGTGAGTATCATCTTCGTAAAAGACAAGGGAGAGGCTCCCTGATTACTGTTTCCTGAATGACACGATACTCGATCATGACCTTCATCGTCCTCTTAATCGCGTATCTTGTTTATGCGGCCTTCATCATGCGTTTTGTCCTGCACGTCCTGATCTGGTGGAGGAGTGAAGTGCTGTCTCCCCTTTACGGAGCGCCTGCTTCTCGTCTCACGGGAAGGCTTTTCGTATCCGAGGCAGCAGACATCTTCTTCTTCAGGAGGCTTTTCAGGGTCAACAGCATATTGTGGTTCGGCGAATGGCTTTTCCACATCTTTTTTTTTCTCACGGCCCTCAGACATCTGCGATATTTCCTGGACCCTGTACCCGGCTGGATAATCTGTCTGCAGCCTGTCGGAATATGCGCGGGATACCTTCTGCCTTTTGCGCTTGTTTACATCCTTGCTCTGCGATTGCTGACAGAGAGGGAAGAATACCTTGCTCCATCGAATCTCTCCGTCCTTCTCCTCCTTTTTCTGATCAGTATAACCGGCGTACTGATGCACGGGATTGTTAAGCCCGACGTGGTCAGCGTGAAGGAGTTCATCATCGGAATGGTTACCTTCAAGCCCGTTCCTGTTCCGAAGAACCTCCTCTTCATCCTTCATTTCGCTCTTGTTCTCATTCTCGTGCCCTTTCTTCCTACCCACATCTTCGTTGCTCCTTTCGTCATCATAGAGGCACGGAAACGGGATGAGGGACTGGGCAGGGTGATGCATGACTGACAAGAAAAAAGAAGAGCCTGAAGTCAGGAGAGCTGATACTTCCTTCACAGGAGGGCTGACGAGAGAGCAGATTCTCGAGATCGACTCCTGCACACAATGCGGAGAATGTCTAAAGTACTGTCCTGTACAGGATGTCACGGGCAACCCTCTCGTCTCTCCCCCCGAGAAGATCAGGATGTTCAGGGAGTTCATCAGGGCCACCAACGGGCTCAGGGCAAGGCTCTTCGGACCGGAGGAGATAGACCGGAGGCTCCTTGAGGACTTTACCAGGGCTGTATACGAATGCACCACCTGCGGCTCCTGTGGAGAGAACTGCCCCGTAGGCATATTCACTCAGAGACTGTGGCCGATCTTGCGAAAGGAGATGGTGAGAAGAGGACTGGGGCCTCTTGGCGTGCAGAGAAACCTTCCAAAGGCGATAGAGAAAACAGGGAACCCCTATGATAAACCGTCTGAAGAGCGGTTCGGTCCGTGGTTTCCGGAAGGGGTAAAGATCGCCGAGAGGGCAGACATAGCCTATTATGCCGGCTGCACAGGCGCCTATGAAGCTCAGCCCATGGTGAGGGGCGATGTACTCGTCCTCGGAGCAATCGGTGAGCCCTTTACCATGCTGCCGCCTGAAGATGAGGTATGCTGCGGGTTCCCGCTCTTCATCACCGGTCAGCACGATATGCTCGAAGACCTGACGAAGAGGCTCGTGAATGCCTATAAGGCAAGGGGGGTCAAGACGCTCCTCTGTTCGTGCCCCTGTTGCGTGAATATTATGGCGCGTGACTGGCCGCTCTTCTATGGCCAGGAACTGCCCTTCAAGATACGGCATATCACGCAGTATGCCGCAGACTCTCTGAAAACAGGCAAGCTCGTTATCAGGAGGGAATTACGTGAGAGGCTGATCTATCACGACCCCTGTTATTTAAGCAGGGGGGTCGGTGTCATAGAGGAACCGAGGATCGTGCTCAGGAGTATACCGGGCGTCGAACTCCTCGAATTCGATCGTCATGGCCTCAATACCCGGTGCTGCGGCGCTGGCGGGGCCGCGAGAAAAGTCTACCACGAAAATGCGATCGCCATGGGGAGGCTGACGATCGATGAAGCCGCAGAAAAGAAGGCAGACAGGCTGATCCTGAGCTGCCCCGCTTGCTACGCCAAGGTGAACGAGGCGATGAAGGGATACGAAAAGCAGGTCCTGATCACGGACATTATGGAGCTCCTCGCCGGTTTAGTGAGTTGACGCGTACCGGACATCTCCCTTCCAGGAGGGCCCTTTCCTGTCTCCTCTTCTCCACCCCCATGACAGGCCGGCCGTTGTTGCAAAAAAGGGCCCACTCGATTAAACTAAGAGCCTATGCAGAAGCTGATAAAACCCCTGCTCCAAAAGAATGATTCCAAGATTGTCCTCATCGTCCTCGACGGCCTGGGAGGTCTGCCGGTACAGGGCGAGACTGAGCTTGAGGCAGCAGCCACTCCGAATCTTGACGTCCTCGCACGCGGCTCCGCCTGCGGTCTCCACGTACCCGTTGCCTGCGGTATAACGCCAGGAAGCGGTCCGGGACATCTAGGCATCTTCGGGTACGATCCCCTGGAATATCAGATCGGGAGGGGAATTCTCGAAGCCCTGGGCCTCGGTCTTGAGGTGAAGAAGACCGATGTTGCCCTGAGATGCAATTACGCTACGATGAAGGACGGGATCATCATAGACAGAAGGGCAGGGAGGATAGCGACCGAAGAGAGCAGAAGATTGACCGAGAGGCTGCAGAAGGAAGTGCCCGGCTTTGACGGCGTGGAATTTATCTTTGCCCCGGGGATGGAGCACAGATTTGCCGTTCTCATGAGATTCCCCGAAGCCCTCGAACCCGACGCTGCGATGATCAATGATACCGACCCTCAAAGGGAGGGGAAGGCCCCTCTCAAGGCCGAACCGCAATCAGGGAATGCGGCAAGAGTCGCGACGATCGCCGAGAAACTCATTGTCAGGGCCAGGGAAGTCCTGAAAGACGAGGGAAAGGCAAACTTTATCCTCACAAGAGGGTTTTCGGTCATGCCCCACATACCCACCTTCCAGGATGCCTTCGGTCTGAAGTCCCTCGCCATCGCGGTCTACCCCATGTACCGGGGGCTCGCAAAACTGGTCGGGATGTATGCGCCTGCTCTTGAAGGTGGGGTCGAGGAGGAGATAGGATTTCTGAAGGAGCACTACAGTGAATATGATTTCTTCTTCCTCCACGTGAAGAAAATCGATTCGTACGGAGAGGATGGCAACTTCAGAGGGAAAGCCCAGCGGATAGAGGAATTTGATGTCCTTCTCCCGGCGGTCCTCGCACTGAGACCCGATGTCCTCATCGTCACCGGTGATCATTCGACTCCGGCGCTGATGAAAGGCCATAGCTGGCATCCTGTGCCGATCCTGCTCAACTCTCCCTATGTCCTCGGCGGCCTCTGTGCTTTATTTTCCGAGCGTGAATGCGTCAGAGGTGAACTCGGCATCTTCCCCGCGGTGAATCTTATCCCTCTGGCCCTTGCCCATGCCGGAAGGCTCAAGAAATTCGGTGCATAAGAACGGGAAGGTGGAAGGAACAAAAAGGGCTCAATCCGCCGGAGACCCTTCACTCAATACCCGCAAGATGTCACGCGTCGCTATCATCGATACCCACTGCCATCTCGACATGTTCGGGGAAGACAGGGACGCAGTCATTGAGAGGGCAAGGGATGCCGGCATCGAATCGATCATCACCGTAAGCTCTGATCGTGAAAGCAACAGCCGGAATATTGCCATCGCAGAGCAGTATGATTCTGTTTATACCTCTGTCGGCGTTCACCCCCACGATGCAAAAGACTGTACCGAAGAAGCATTCAGTCAGATAAGGAGGTGGGCCGGTTCCGGCAGGAGAGAAAAGATTATTGCCGTAGGCGAGACAGGTCTGGACTACTACTACAATCATTCACCGAAGGACGTTCAGAGAGATATCTTTAAGAGACACCTCGCCCTGGCAAGGGAGACAGGACTTCCTGCCATAGTCCATAGCCGTGAGGCGGAGGAAGAGACCCTGGAGATCCTCAAAGAGTCGGAAATCAGCAAAGGAGTTCTCCATTGTTTTTCCGGTGATAGTGACATGGCGGAGAGGGCGATGAGCATGGGGTTTTCCATCTCGATAGCAGGACCGGTGACATTCAAGAAGGCAAAGAGACTCCAGGAGGTTGCCAGGCTGATCCCTGACGATTACCTTCTCGTCGAGACCGACGCGCCTTACCTGACCCCTGAGCCCCTGAGGGGCAAAAGCAACGAGCCGGCGTTTCTCGTCCATACGGTTGAGAAGATCGCGGAACTGAGGGGAGTCTCCCCCGAGGACATCGCAAGGATAACGACCCTCAATGCAAAGAGGCTCTTCAGGATCGGTGAACTGCCTGTCACGGGTGAGATAGCCTATAAAATCAGGAATAGTCTTTATCTGAACATTACGAACAGATGCACAAACCGTTGTTCTTTCTGTGTGAAATTCCACAGCGACTACGTCAAAGGACATAACCTCAGGCTCTCTGATGAACCGACAGAGGAAGAACTAAGGCGTGCGATAGGCTACCCTTCGGGCTACAGGGAGATCGTCTTTTGCGGTTACGGTGAGCCGCTGATCAGACTCGACACGGTGAAGGCCCTGGCCCGGTGGATAAAGGAGAACGGCGGCTACGTCCGGATTAACACCAACGGACACGGGAACCTGATCCATAAGAGGAATATCATCCCTGAACTCGCGGGTAGCGTCGATGCTCTTTCGGTCAGTCTTGACGCACAGGACGAGGCCACGTACAACAGGATCTGCGAACCGGCCTTCAAGAACGCCTTTCAGGAGGTCCTATCCTTCTTGAGAGAGGCCAGGAAGTATATCCCCGTTGTCCAGGCCACGGTGGTGGAGATAAATGGGGTAGATATTGAACAATGCCGGAAGATAAGCGATGAGTTGGAAGTGCCCCTCAGGGTGAGAACTCTTGATGCTGTTGGCTGATCCAGTGCTTAAAGGCTCGAGACCGTTTCAGTCTGCACTCAGGCAGACTTTTTCCTGCCGCAGAATTCGGAAGAGATGAATGTATCCAGCTCTCCAAAGGCAATCTCCCCTTGCGAGCTATCCCTGAGGTTTTTCCATTTGATCTTAGCCGCAGAGATCTCATCGTCTCCGATAATAAAGACATAACGTGCAGACATCCTGTCTGCCTTTCGGAGTTGACTTTTCAGGGAAGAGCCGTCATAACCGACCTCAGCCCATAAGCCCTCTGCTCTCACTCTTTCAGCCATAAGCGTTCCCTCGGTAACAGCCTTCTGTCCGATCGTAGCGATAAAGACACCGGGCGACGGCTGAGAGATTTCACCTCCCTCTCTCAGGAGCGTTATGAGCCTTTCCATGCCGACGGCAAAACCGATGGCAGGCGTCTTTGGCCCCCCGAACTCCTCCACGAGCCTGTCGTACCGGCCACCGGCAGCAACGGCCTTCTGCGACCCAAGGTGTTCACTTGTCACCTCAAAGGTCGTGCTTGTGTAATAGTCCAGGCCTCTGACAAGAAGCGGATTTAGTACATGGGGAATATTGAGGCTTGCCAGGAGGGTGAGGACGGCATCAAAGTGGCTTTTACAGGCACCACAGAGAAAATCGGTGACGATTGGCGCATCCTTCCTCAGCTCGATGCATCTCTCGACCTTGCAGTCCAGGATCCTCAAGGGATTCGCCTCGTATCTCCTCTGGCAGTCGGGGCAGAGGTCCCTTAACCGCGGCGAGAAAAAATCCCGAAGGGCCTTTCTGAAGGCGGGCCTGCATTCCTCACACCCGATGGAATTTACTTCGAAATTGAGGCCCTGAAGTCCGATCTTCTCGAGGAAGGTCCTGAGCATCGAGAGCATTTCTGCATCGAGTTCGGGCGCCGAAAGCCCAAAGGCCTCCACACCTATCTGATGGAACTGCCTGAAACGGCCCTTCTGCGGTCTTTCATACCTGAACATGGGGCCCCCATAGAAGAACTTCTGGGGGGAAGGCAAGGTAGAGAGGTGGTTCTCAACAAAGGCCCTCACCACCGATGCCGTCCCCTCGGGCCTGAGGGTTATACTCCTGCCTGCCCTGTCGGGGAATGTATACATCTCCTTTTCGACAATATCCGTGGTCTCCCCGATACTCCTCGTAAAAATATCCGTTGTTTCTATGATCGGGATCCTGATTTCCCTGAACCCGTAAAGCGCAAAGATCTCTTTGGCGAGATCTTCAACTCTTTGCCATAGGTAACTGTCAGGAGGGAGAATGTCATGAACACCCTTGAGGGCGCTAAACTTCACGGGCCTCTTCCCCTTCCCTCTCTTTGTCGAAGTCGAGCATCCTTGTATGGCTTTCTATGAGCCTCTTCAGTTCCTCCTTGAAATGCCTCCTGATACCTTTAAGGTCCACGATATCTTCATGGATCTTCACGACCCTTTCCTGGGCATCCTTTACGATGGAATCGGCCCGCAGTTCGGCCTCCTTGATCAGGAGTTCGGCCTCTTTTCTTGCGTTCGTCTTGTAATCTTCGACCATCTGCTGGGCCGTCATGAGGGTTTCACGCAGCGTCGTCTCCATATCCCGGTATTCCTTTATCTGGTTCTCGGCCCTCTGGATCTGTTCCTTCAGGAGGGCATTTTCCCTGAGAAGATCCTCCATCTGCTCTCTGACTACTTCGAGAAAGGCGTACACCTCTTCCACGTCAAATCCCCGGAACCTCATGGGGAACTGCTTCTGCTGGATATCGAGCGGTGTGATCCTCATATCAAAACACCTCCTTTTAGTCTAAAGGCAAATTCCCTTAACGAACCTATCAGGAACATCTGAATGAATATGATAACAAGAATTGCGATGATAGGAGAAATGTCTATAGGCCCGAGACGGTATCCGATCAGCCTGCGGATGGGCCGTAACGCAGGCTCAGTGACGGAATAGAGAAACCTGACGATCGGATTGTGGGGGTCAGGGCTGACCCAGCTCAAGAGAGCGGATATAATGATGATCCATTTATATGCCCCCAGAACATAATCAAGAATGGTTGCGACAGCAAAGAGCAAGTTGCCGAAGACAAACATCAATCCCTCCTTCCCAGTTCTTCCGCCCTTTTCCGGGCCGACTGCAGCGCCTCGACAATAATACCGACAAAGGCGTTGTCGGCAAAAGACTTCAGCCCGGCAGCCGTAGTGCCGCCCGGCGACGTCACCATCTCCCTCAACCTCTGTGGAGACATTCCCGTTTCGAGGAGTTTTGCCGTTCCAATGAGCGTCTGAACCGCGAGTTCAGAGGCATGGTCCCTGTCGAGGCTCATTTTGATCCCCGCTTCGATCATCCCTTCAACAAAGAGCGCGACAAAAGCCGGCCCGCTCCCCGAGAGCGCTGTGACGGCATCCATGTATTTCTCGGGAAGGACGATCACCTTTCCGACAGAGAGGAGGATCTCCCGCACGGTCGCGACGTCCCTGTCAGAGAAGCATTCGCAGAGCGCCATCACCGACATGCCCTCCTGAACAAGGGCAGGCGTATTCGGCATGACCCGTATGAGCTTTTTTGTCTTGAGCCTTGATTGGAGATAGGAGAGCGTGATGCCTGCCGCAATCGAGACAATGGTCTTGTCATCGGTGATAACATCAGCGATCTCATCGAGGACATCGGCCATATTCTGGGGCTTTATCGCAAGGATAACGATATTCGCCGAAGAGGCGACCGGTTTATTCACGTGGGTTGTCTTTATTCCATAGGCCTGTTCTAAGCGCCTCCTCCGGTCCTCCATCGGTTCAGACACGATGATGTCCCGTATACCCTGAGCAGTCATTCCCTTGATGAGGGCCTCTGCCATATTGCCGCCGCCGATGAAACCGATCATAATACCTCCTGAAAAA
This sequence comes from Thermodesulfovibrionales bacterium, assembly GCA_035686305.1. Classification (NCBI taxonomy): domain Bacteria; kingdom Pseudomonadati; phylum Nitrospirota; class Thermodesulfovibrionia; order Thermodesulfovibrionales; species Thermodesulfovibrionales bacterium. The sequence continues at coordinate 13,226 of DASRZP010000010.1, forward strand.
GGTTGTCCTATTCTAAATGAAAAGAACTTCTTTTTCTAGAACTTTTCAGCGCTCCTCTCATCTCCTCGCTCCGAAGATCGCTGTCCCTATCCTCACCATCGTCGCACCTTCCTCTATGGCAATCTCGAAGTCCTGGGACATGCCCATGGATAATTCAGGCAGATGAAATCCCAGGGTCTCGGCCCTATCCCTCAATTCCCTGAGTTCCTTGAAGAATGGCCTGGCATCCTGAGGGTCCTCAAAAAAG
>DASRZP010000011.1 GCA_035686305.1 Thermodesulfovibrionales bacterium
CATGATGAGCATTGCGAGTTTCTCCCTCTGTCTGGTGCTCAGGCGCAAGCTCTCTTTTCTGAAATCAAGGAGACGGGGATACTGGTGGTAAAAAGAGACCCGCGCCCCGACGAGGAGAATAAACCAGCTCCAGTAGAGCCATATGAGAAAAAGGATGCCTAGGGCGAAGCCTGAATAGATCGCAGAGTACTGTGTTGATGTGACGATAAAGGACGCAAAGACCAGCCCCATGATCTTCCATACTATCCCTGCGAAGATACCTCCCACGAGGGCGGAGGCGAAATGGACTTTCGTATTCGGTAGCGAGACATAGACGAAGACAAAAAACGCACAGATCAGAAGATAGGTCATTCCATGGCCCGCCAGATACGCGGCCGACCCGACCGTCTCTACCGATAACAGCCTGCGGACGAGAGAACTTTCCATGAGGTACGCGCTCAATCCTATTGCGGAGAAGCCGAGAACGGGCCCTACTAAGAGAATGCTCATATAGGCGGTAACCCTTCTTGAAAAACTTCGCGGCTTACTCACATGCCATATGAAGTTAAGGGAGACCTCGATCTTCTGGATCTGGGATATGACGGTGTATAACAGGGCAGAGAGACCGAAAGCGCCGAGGACGCCCACGTTTACCCTTTCGACAAATTCAATGATCCTGAGAGAGAGGTTGATACCTCCCGGTCCGAGGGGTTCGAGGAAGGAAGAGAGGAGGACTTCCAATTTTGTATGGACGCCGAAGGCTTTCAAAACGGAAAAACTGACGGCCAGCAGGGGCACGATGGTCAAGAGGGTGGTGTAGACGAGACTCATGGCCCGCAATGCAAGTTGCTCGCCAGAAAGTTCACTGACAAAGACCGTGGCCAGGCGGAGAAACTTGACCTGCAAAGCCCTCATCCTGCCGAGGGAGTTTATGTCAAGGTCCCAGAGGTCTTTGGCGAAGTAGGTTTCGATCTTCTTCAGGGCCCGTATCATCGAAGTCCTCAGCCCCATCTTATCATATCGTCCCCTCCGGCAAAAGGGAGCACTTTTGACGCTGGGCCGCTCCTCATTGAATTAGCCCGGACAAACACAGTAATATAGTGAGGCTTAGGGAGTAAGCCATAAGCCCCGGACCGATGGAAGAAGTGAATGAACTCATAAAGCGCTATGGACTCGAAGAGGACCTGGAGCATGTCATCGTCCCTCTCCCCGGCAAGAACGGCACGGTGAAACGCTGCTATCTCCTGAAACGAAGATTCATGAGGATCGTCTATCCCGAGGGACATTATGTTGACTATCCCCTTGCGGAAGTGATAGAGGCGACCGTCAGATATCCTGACCTCCTGTTGAGTGAGGCTCTCTACCTGCTCCATAAAGAACGTGATATGCAAAGACCTGAAAGCGCTGAAGGCGAGACAGGAGGTCCCTGAAGCCCGGATGGGGCGCCTTCTGTTCTTTTCGGTTCATCTTTCCGGGGGTCTTATGAGAACCGCCTGAGCGGAGTGCATCAAATTGTGGAGAGTGAATGAAGAGGTATATCGAATGAAAAAGAAGATACTGATCAATGCCCGCTATCCTGAAGAAAAGCGGGTGGCCATTGTCGAAGGCGATACCCTTGTCGACTTCTATGTTGAAGTGGCGACGAAAGAGCATCTGAAAGGGAATATCTATAAGGGGAGCATTGCAAGGATAGAGCCCGGGCTCCAGGCGGTATTCGTCGACTTCGGTCCGAAGAGGCACGGCTTCCTGCAGATCAGGGAGATCAATCCCGAGTATTTCCAGAACAGGGAGGAGGGGAAGAGACCGAGGGTACAGGACGTCCTGACAAAGGGCCAGGAACTCATTGTTCAGGTAGAGAAAGATGAACGGGACACAAAGGGCGCGAGTCTCACGACCTATATCTCGATCCCCGGACGGTATATGGTCATGATGCCCGGACAGCAACGTGTCGGCATCTCGAGAAAGATCGAGTCGAAAGAAGACAGAGAACGTCTCAAGGAGATCTTCAATAGCCTCAAGCTTCCCGAAAATATGGGTTTCATTCTCAGGACAGCCGGAAGCGACAAGACTGAGGATGACCTGTCCAATGATCTGAAATACCTCACCAAGCTCTGGACGAAGATCCAGCTGGAATCGAAGAAGGTGAGCGCCCCGGCCCTTATCTACCGTGACCATGATATCGGGGTGAGGACTGTCAGGGACTATCTGACATCGGACGTTGCCGAGGTCCTCGTTGACGACCAGACAACATTCAAGAATATGAAGGAATTCCTGAGAAAGACGCTCCCCTGGCGCAGGATCAACGTCAAGTACTATAAGGACCGGAGGCCGATCTTCACGAAGCACAAGATCGAGGAGCAGATAGCGAAGATCAACGAACGGTTTGTCTACCTGCCTTCGAGGGGATATCTCGTATTTGACAGGACTGAGGCCCTCACCGCCATTGATGTTAATTCAGGACGGAGCAGGAAAGAGGGGAATGTGGAAGCGACTGCCTTCAGGACGAATCTGGAGGCCGCTGACGAGGTTGCTAGACAACTGAGGCTGAGGGATATCGGCGGTCTCATCGTCATAGACTTCATCGATATGGAATCTTCCAAGAACAGAAGGGAAGTCGAGAACAGGCTTAGGACGGCTCTCAGTTCGGACAAGGCCCATGCGGACATCAGCGGGATATCAAAATTCGGCATTGTGGAGATGACCCGTGAGAGGATGAGGACAGCCTATTTCGAATCGATGAACAGGAAATGCGACGCCTGCGCAGGCGTTGGGACAGTAAGGACCGATGAGATGACCGCAATCTCGGCTCTCAGGGAGATCCATACGGCGGGTTCAAAGGAGGGGATCAAGAGCATAAGCTGTTCTCTGCCTGTCGAGAGCGCAAACTATCTCCTCAATACGAAGAGAGATGAGATTCTCGTCCTGGAAGGGGAGCTCGATACAAAGATTACGGTCCTGGCTGACAGGACGCTCCAGCCCGGACAATTCACGGTCGCAACAGAAAGTTCAGAACAGAAGGCTGAAGGATAGGGAACGGCCCGCAGCCTTCAGCTCTTTTCTCTGTTCCCCTTCTCCTCCATTTTTGCCTTTAGGAGCTCACCGAGGACCCCGAGGCCTGCAGAGGACTTAGCCTTATCCTTTACCGAATCCCTATATTCGTTGAGCTCCTGCTGCTCTATCCTCTCCAGAACGCCCTTGCGGCTCAGACGAATTCTGCCCCGAGCAGCATCAACATCTATCACAACAACCTGCATCTTTGTGCCCGCAGGAAACATGCGGTTGTGGTCCGTCCCCGCCGGTGTTCCCATTTCGGCGCTCGGGATGAGACCGGTTGCGCCGCTCGGTAACTTCAGGAGGACCCCGTAGGGCATCGCCTTCTCGACCGTTCCTTCAAAAACCTCTCCCACAGAGGGGAGCACGATCTTCTGCGGCTCGACCTTTGGCTGCATCGAGAGCGAGAGTTTCCGCTTTTCAAGGTCAACGGAGATGACATAGGCCTCTACCCATTGCCCGACCTCGACCACCTCCTTCGGATGGTTGATACGCCGCCCAGCGCCAAGATTCGATATATGGATCAGTCCGTCAATACCGGCTTCGACGTTGAGAAAGGCACCGAAGGGCGCAAGGCGCACAATCGTGCCGCTTACTTTGGAGCCGACAGGATATTTTTCTATCGAGGCAGACCAGGGATCAGGCTCCATGGCCTTCAGACTCAGCGTCAGCCTTTTGCTGTCCCAGTCGAAGGAGAGGACTCTGACTGTCACTTCCTGACCGACGGCAAGGATATCTTCAATCTTTTCGGTCCTCGACCATGAAATCTCGCTGTTCGGTATCAGTCCTTCTGTTCCCCCGATGTCGATGAAGGCGCCGAATTTCTGAAGCGAACTTACCCTGCCCGAAATCTCCTGGCCAACGGCGAGGGTTTCTCTCAGCTTGCTGATGCGGGCCTGCTTTTCCTGTTCCAGGAGCGTGCGCCGGGAAACGATGACATTCCTGCCGTCCTCTCCGAATTCGAGCACCTGGAAGGGGAAGGTCCGACCCAGGTAGATGCCGCCTTCGCGGCCGCCCTTCAGGTCAATCTGCGAAAAAGGACAGAAACAACGTACGCCGCCGATCGATATCTCAAAACCACCCTTTACCTCACGCTTCACATCGCCCTTCACCGGCAGCCCGGCTGCATGAGCATCCCGTATTGCATTGAGCGTGACTGCCGAGTAACCGCCGATCCGCGTCGTCAGTCGCCTCGTGCCGTTCTCCACAGAGACGAAGAAGGCATCAATGTCATCACC
>DASRZP010000012.1 GCA_035686305.1 Thermodesulfovibrionales bacterium
TGTACCCAGGCTGATTGCCGAAAAAAGGTACGACCAACCGCCTAACTGCACGGTCGATGATGCCCCTGATATCCATGGATTTCCCTGCCCATTGCTGCAGGAGCGGAACATTTATGTAGTGATTAAAGGCGCCGAGGTTAATGAGGAGAAGAAACAATGCGGTCTTTGCAAGCACTGTTCGTCCGTAGGGCGCTTTCAACAAGGCTTCAAAGCTGCCCACATAGGTCCATACATTATAGAGCGCAGTGAGTGCAACGGTTGCCACCGCAACGGCGGCAATTCTTGAAAACCTCTGGGCAACACCCGCGATGCATTGTGCGGAACGATCTCCCGGCCTTAAAAGGGCAGGGGCAACAAAGAGCGAAAGAACAAGAAGGCCTCCGCCCCAGACCGAAGTGCCGAGGAGGTGGAGCCAGTCCATGATCTCGCGCAGACTAAAGTCACCCTTGTCCGATGCATGTCCTGATGCGCTCTCGGTCATCGAGGCAACGAGGGTAAGGCCGAGCACAAAGGCAAGGAAAGACCGTGCATCACGGAACCGTCTGCCCGCAGTAAGAGTGAGTGCCAGCAGGAGAAGAGCCGCAATGCGGATGAGCCAGACACGCCCGAGGTGGGTGCGGGAAATAACGGCAGGGAGAAGGGGGAAGACGGCCGCTATGGGCTTACCGCTCATCTCTGAGCCGCGCATGAGCAGATCGATCATGCTGCTTCCAAGCATCACGGCTAGGGCGATGCAGAACGTCCGCCACATACCCGTGAGGATTCTTTCCTCGTCCGGAAAGGCCGCGCCTGCCGATGGGGTAAAAAACCAGAGACGGCAGGCGAGGACCCCTATGCAGAAGGCCAGTGCAAGAAGCTCAAGCCATCCGGGAACACTATGAATGAACACGCCCATCTCGTATATTATCCCACAGGTCCTACTTGATCACAAATGTATAGTCGCCGTTGGTCCTGTGTCCGTCCCTTGCGACCACGCTCCAGATCACGCGATAGGCGCCTGGCGCCAATTTCGGCACGCTCACCTCGAGGAGCGCTGCGTTGGACGGATTCACGCGGCTGTCCCCCTTATCCACCATCCTGCCGCTTGCATCATGGACCATCAGCGACGAAAATAACGGCTCGATATCGCTGTCGAACCATATACGCACACGCTCCGGGGAAGCGGCTATCGTTGCGCCTACCCTGGGATCGGAGTGCTCGGGGAAGGCATGGCCCAACGCCGGCGCCGGCGTCATGCACAGCGCCGCAAGAAGACAGAGCACAACACCCCTGTGATGGTCCGTCACCGGTAGAAATCTTTTCAATGGAAGATCGGCGCCCCTATTGATTTCGGGAAGAGGTCATCGATATACAGATGGATCAGACCGAGGACTCCGACCGCTCTTCCCGACCGTGAGTTGACAGGGATCTGGGCAGCAATGCCGAACTCCGTAAACTTGCCGGCCCAGACGACGCCGGGGTTCACCGTCCCTGTAATCTTTCCCTTGCAGTCAGCGCTCATGCACGTTTCCATGGGGAATTCGGTCACAAGGATCATGCGGTTAAAGGGAGCCCCGAGCCCGATGTCCTTCACAAACGACTGGAGGTACATGAGGCTGTATTGCACAGAAAATGCCCAGGTCAGTGTCGTAGGGTTACGTTCCACAACGGTTTGTCCTGTGTCCGGATCTATCGACGCGTTGCCGGACCGTGTCGGGAAGTTGGGCCCCACCACCCCGGTGACCGCAAAGGGCCTCAGGTACTTCACCGATTCCGGCAGGTCACCGAGACCTTTGCCGAAGAAGAAAGCCGGAGAGATCGTGGTGAAAGAATCGGCAATCTGATGCGCCCCTGTCCCGCCGATGTCAAAGTCCGTGCCGATTGAAAGAATCGTTTCGTGCTCCGCATTCGTGAGGAACTGCCATTTTGCGCCGATACCCAGATTGTCCCAGCCGTTTGCAGTGCTGCCGTCGTCATTCTTGAGATGCACGTAGGCCTCGTGGAATTCCAGGCCGAAGTTGGGCAGGATGCGTTTGGAATAGTCAATGTCAATCTCCGTTGTCTTGGCGTCAGGCCCCTTTATTCGGTCGATCAGGACCGAGAACTCATCAGAGATGAAAGGGTCATCCACCTGAAAGGTGGTGGGGAAAAACCTCTTGCCGGCAAAGCCGTGGGCCCACGATGAGACCGGCAGCAAAAGGATAATCATAAAAACTAACCCAAGAGCGCACCACGTCAATGCTGTTGCGGAGCTTCCTGGTCTCCTTTTCATTACTTCCTCCTTCATAACAATAAAATCATTATGCAAAGTCTATACAGCAAGCTGGACCATTGTCAATCGCCCAATGGACCTATTCTTCGATGACTTCCTGCAAGGGTCAAAAAACATTATCTGAATGCCGGCATTGAGAACCCATTTGGTCCCAATCTGGCCTGGAACCAACAGAATCTTCAAAAAAAATGGCTCCGCTTCAGAGTTATTTTTCACTACCTTCCGAAGCGGAGCCAAGTTCAGTGGGGAGAAAAGTCTGAGGTGACTCTTCTCATACAGGCGTCAACGCCCGTACTTACAGGAACCATGAACTCACGGACTTCGGAACGACAGGCTAGGCTTGAGGAGGATGCTCCAACTGAAGGGGAACCCCGGATAGAGCGAAAAGCGGCTTTATGGGCTCACGAAATTCAACGGACTCAAGGGGAGCGGGATTACAAATACATTCATGGAGGGAAGGAGTGTCAGGGGTTAGCGACACATGGGACCCTGACACATTGCAGACATCAAGAGTTGCAAGCAGCGGCGCGCTGCCCGCCTTTGCATGAGACGGCGCGATGGTAATAGATGAAAAGAGGAGCTGACTTATGAAGATAAGAACAATGAGCGAAACCCATTTCATCGCACCCAGCATAGCAAAGGTATCTTATAATGTCAACATCAAACTAAACGTTTAGGACACTTCGTAATGCTTCAGCCATGTCAACCGCGAAGAGGATTATGGTAGAGTAAGACAGATGAAAAGAGAGAGCCCTTATGACGGAAAATCTGTAAGATGGTCCCTCTCCGTCCTCTTGTTCGTCTTTTCCTGTCTTCTCTTCTGTATTGTCTCGTGCTCCAGGCAGCAGCCGGTCTATCAGGAGCCTTTTGTCAGGGGGACCGACATTGCTATCGACGTGAGCACCCTCGGTTACGAAAAACCGGTCTTTTTCACCTACCATTACCGGGGGAAGAAGATAAACTTCTTTATCTTTAAGACCGGTGATAGAGTTCTTTCCTTCCTCGATGCATGCGCAAGCTGCTACACCTCAAGGCTGGGGTACCGTGCTGAGGACGGTTTCATAACATGCCGAAGGTGCGATGTCCGGTATGCCCTGTCAGATATCGAAAAAGGATTCGGTAGTTGTTCCCCGATACGGCTCGAGGGCCGTCTTGAGGCAGGCAAGTATCTCATCCCTGTTTCTTTGCTCGAAAAAGCGGTCGATAAGTTCTGACGCTCACAAACAGCACCTTGACAGAGAAAAGATAAAACAGGACAATAGAACAGTTTTGGTTTTGCCCTGAGATGACAAATACGCGCAGACGAAACAACTACCTTCATGGGACGGGAAGATTGGCGTTTATCTTCCTGCTTCTTTTTATCGCTGCCATTGTCGCAACGGCTTTTCACCATCATGATGACGGAAGCTCCCATCACGATTGTCCTGTATGTTCTGCCGGGCATCACTTTTCTCCGGCAGGCGTTGACAACCTTCCTTATCAAATTTACAAGACCGTCTCGATTCACGAAATACCGACGACGCCATTACTCTGTGACTCTGTACATGTTTTACTCCTGCCCTGCCGGGCTCCACCTGTTTAACCTCATCTGAAACGACATTCAATTCAGTCGCAGCGCGTTATGTGCGCGGAGCACTGCGTATTCTTTTTCGTCAGAAGAACCAACAGGTGGAGGTGCCATCTTGAAAATCATGGTCGCGTTTATCGCGCTCTTCATGTTATTGTGGTCCTCAACAGGAGTATATGCTGAGACCCTGGAAGACCGGCTGAAAACTCTTGAAGAAGCCCTGCGAAGACAGGAACAAACCATAGCCGAGCAGCAGAAGATGATCGAAGAATTGAAGGCTGAGATCAAACAGGCTAAACCCCCTGCCACACCCGAGGCAGCGGCCGTCGGCAGGCCTGCGGCTTCGGAGCAGATGCAGCAGGAGGTGCGGGAGTTGAACGAGAAGGTGGACCGGGTGGTTGAAGCTCAAAGGAAGACCTTGCCGAGCGAATTCAACCCATCCATAGGACTCGTGGGCGAGACAATCTTCTCCTACACCGGCAGGGGATCGTCTCAGACCGGGAGCGACAGGCCGGGCGGCTTTGACGCATTTCAGCGATCTGTGGAGCTGAACGCTGCCGCGTCTGTGGATCCCTTTGCGAAGGCTTATGTGGTGGCCAATGCGTCGGCGGACGCGGCGACGGGAGAATCGACTTTTAATATCGAAGAGGCCGCGATTCAGACGACGTCGCTGCCGTGGAATCTGACGGTGAAGGCCGGCCGTTTCTTCGCCGAGTTTGGTCGTCTTTCCTATATCCATGACCATGAGCTGCCCTTCGTAAACCGTCCCCTTGTGCTCGACCAATACGTCGGCGGCGAATCGAGGACGGACGGGGTCCAGGTCAATTGGCTCCTGCCGGTCGAACACTACATCAGCCTGACACTCGGCCTGGGCAATCAGTTCGGCGGTGACGTACCTCCCAATAATGTGGGCGATTACCGCAGACTCGGAGGATGGAACTATTGGGGGCGCTTGTCCTCGTATTTCGATCTGACACCCGACATATCACTGGAACCGGGCATTTCGGGTCTCTGGAATCCGAGGACAAATGGCCGCGGCGGGCCGCTTCTCCAGCCCGACGGCAGCACGCTCACCGAACGCGAGCGCCGTCTCGTGGGGGCTGACGTTGCTCTGAGCTACAAGCCGCTCCGCAACAATCAATTCCAGAGCATCACCTGGGGCACCGAGGTGCTTTACAGCAACAACCATTATGACGCAGCCGATTCATCCGGCAACGTCCTGCCGAGCAGCACTGTAGGCTCCCTTGGCCTGTATTCATATCTCACATACAAGTTCCACAGACAGTGGTCGACCGGCTTCCTGTTCGGCTTTGTGGAGGACGCCCAGAACAACAAAGCCAAGGCCTATGAGTACTCCCCATATGTCACATGGGCACTCAGCCACTGGAACCAACTGCGCCTTCAATACACCTATACCGATTACAACTCCGCGTCTGCCGCATATGGGTTGCACTCCAATAACGCCGTGTATTTGCAATGGGCGTGGATCATCGGCTCACACGCCCATGGATGGCAGCAGCGCTGATCAGAGGAAGGAGGAGTCACACTATGAAAGCGAAACTGTTTTATCTGCTCCCGATCATTGTGCTGACCGGGATTATTTGTATGGGCACCATGCCCGCATACGCCGCCAAAATCCGGGTTGTCGCCACATTCACCGATCTCGCTGACTTTGCGCGCGAGATAGGCGGAGACCTGGTCGAGGTCCACAGCCTGGCAACAGGCGTAGAAGACTCCCACGGGGTTCCTATGAAACCGAGCTTCGTTCCGATGATGAACCGGGCGGACCTGTTGGTCCTGGTAGGGCTGGACTGCGAGCATGCCTTCCTGCCGGCGCTCATTGAGGCAAGCAAGAATCCGCGCATTGAGGTAAACAGGGCCGGCTACGTAGATTGTTCGCTGGGTATCACACCAGTCGATGTACCCAAGACCACCGAGCATTATGCGGGCGATGTTCATCCCTACGGCAACCCCCACTACATGCTCGACCCGGTCCTCGCAAAGACGGCGATTGCGAATATATACAATGCCCTCGTAGAGTTCGCGCCACAGCATAAGGCTGAATTCACGCGAAACCGCGATGCCTATCTGGCCAAGCTTAACGCCAAGATCACCGAGTGGGAAAGGGAAACAAAGCCCCTCAAAGGCCTGAAGTTCGTATCCTATCACGAGCATTGGCCGTATTTTGCGGCACGTTTCGGCATGGACTTCTTCGGGACGATTGAACTGAGGCCGGGTATCGATCCAACGCCGCGCCACATCGAGGAACTGATCGCCGCCATGAAGGCAGCGCATGTCCCAATCGTAGTGCGCGAGCCGCAGTTCCCTGAAAAAGTACCTAAACGCATTGCCGAACAAACCGGCGCGACCATGGTGACGTTTCCCGTCATGCCCGGCGGCGTGCCTCATACGGAAACGTACATTAAGATGATGGACTATATCGTCCATACGATGGTCGCCGCCGCGCAGGCGCGGAAGTGAAGACAGGAGAATGTGTCCGCCTGGGTTTCCCAGGCGGACACAAACAAAGAACATGAATGGACCATGCATGACATTAGACAATCTCAGTATCGGTTACAATGGCCAGGCCCTGCTGTCAGGCATCTCCCTCTCTATCGCCCACGGCAGTTTCACCGCAATTCTCGGTGCAAACGGTTCGGGCAAATCGACGCTCTTGAAGACAGTGCTTGGACTGCTTCCTCCGGTCGGTGGCCGAGTCGAGACAGCGACAGAAGGTTCACCTCTCATCTTCGGGTACGTCCCTCAGACCATTCAGTTCGATCCGATTTATCTCCTGACGGCATTCGAGGTTGCCCTGATGGGAACGTATGGCCGCGTTGGTCCAGGACGTTTTGTCCCGCCCGCAGAACGTGCCTTCACGCGCGAATGCCTCCGTGCGGCCGGAGCTGAGGAATTTGCCCGCAAGCGCTTTGCTGAACTCTCCGGCGGCCAGAAGCAACGCACGCTTATCGCCAGAGCACTCACGACACGCCCCGACGTCCTCGTGCTTGACGAACCGACCGCCGGCGTGGACCACGCTGCCACTCACGCGGTTATGGAGTTCATCTCGCTGGTCCGCAAGGAAAGGAGGATCACCGTCCTGCTCGTCACGCACGACTTTGGAGCGGTGCGCCGCCACGCCGAGCACGTAGTCTGGATTCATGAGGGAAAGGTCTTCTACGGAACGGCGAAAGAACTGCTTACCCCGGAGCACATGAGGGAGATGTTTGAAGGGGGGATAGACTGCTATGGAAACTCTGCGTCAGATCCTATCGCCTGATTTTCTCCTGCGCAATTCGATTTACACCAGCATGCTCATCGGCTTCTCATGCCCGCTCGTCGGCGTGTTTCTCGTTATGCGCCGGCTGGTGTTCATGGGAGTCGCTCTGCCACAGATTTCCTCGACGGGCGTTGCAATCGCCCTGTCGCTTCCCCTATGGCTCGGCTTTAGTCTGACGGGTCGTGGCTTGCAAAGCGCTCACATGCTCGCCTTCTCGGGCTCGATCACCTTCTCGCTCACGGCGATTCTGGCGCTGGCGTTCATGGAACGGAGGGGCCGCGGACAGCCTGAGGGAAGGCTCGGCACCGCATACGTCGTGGCAGCTGCACTGGGTATCCTGCTGCTATCCAAAAACCCTTACGGGGAGATTGGCTGGCTCGACATGCTGAAAGGTGAGGTCATTACCATTTCCAATTTCGATCTCGTGTTAACGGCTGCTACTCTTGCCCTTGTTCTTGCAATGCTGGGACTGTTCCAGAAGGAACTGCTCCTTGTATCTTTCGACCGTGAGACGGCCATGATACTCCGCAAGAATGTCGTTTTTTGGGACGTGTTGCTCTATATCCTGATCGGCCTCACGGTATCCATGGCGGTGCTCAGCGTTGGTCCGCTTATCGCGTTTGGATTCTTGCTGATACCTGCGCTGATTGCGCACCTCTTCGCGCGAACTATGCGCCAGTTTGCGATGATGGCGTCTTTGCTTGGCGGTGCGGTCGCGTTCGTCGGTTTTTGGATCGCATACAAATATGATCTTCCCGTCGGTCCGACAGATGTGGTTCTCCTTGGCGGGCTTTACGCAACAGCCTGGATTGCCGTCAGACTCATCCCCAAAGGATTACGTCATAAGACGTAGAACACTTTTGGGATATGTCAAGCATGAATTGCGATGAAGATCCCTCTTCTCAAAAGTCCGCTCATTCGGATAAACTATTACTATGTTGATACTCCTCGTCGAAGATGAAAAGGGCGTTGCCAACTTCATCAAGAAGGGTCTCGAAGAAGAACACTACGCCGTGGATCTTGCCGTTGACGGCGAAGAAGGTCAGTCCCTCGCCTTTGCAAATCAGTATGACCTGATCATCCTCGATGTTATGCTCCCCGGGATCAACGGGATTGATCTCTGCAGGCAGATCCGGAAAAAGAATATACAGACGCCCGTGATGATGCTCACGGCGAAAGACTCCGTGAAGGACAAGGTGATCGGCCTTGACAGCGGCGCCGATGATTACATTACGAAACCCTTCTCCTTCGATGAATTCGTTGCGCGCGTAAGGGCACTCCTGAGACGCAAACAGGACACCCTCGTGGAACTGCGTTACAAGGGCCTCAGGATCGATACCCTCGGCCATAAGGTCTTTTTTGAAGACAAAGAGATCTTCCTTCGCCCCAAGGAGTACGCGATCCTCCACTACCTCCTGAGAAACAAGGGACAGGTTCTCTCCCGGACACAGATCATCGAAAATGTCTGGGGATATGATTTCAATCCGAACACCAATATCGTTGACGTCCATATCAAGTCCCTCCGTGAAAAGATCAATGAATTTATCCCCGCCGATTTTATCCGCAGCGTGAGGGGGACGGGCTACATGATCGACGCCGACTCCTCCGGACAGCCATGATTGAACTCACCCAGAGAAGACTTACCTTACGGTTCGCCCTGACCCTTCTCGCTTTCACGGTCCTGCTCCTGACCCTCGTTTCCCTCTATTTTCATCAGACCATCATAAACTCGGCGAAGAGACACCTCGGGGAGATGATCAGGAGTCAGTTCATCGACCAGTTCAACCGTACCGGCCTCGACACCTTCAATGGCCGTTGGGATGAATACCATTTTCAGATCCTCAATACCGAAGGCGAGATCGTCGTTTCATCCCCGAAAACAGTGAGTTTTTATCCTGATCTCAACATGAAGCTTCTCAAAGAGACCTTTTCCGGAAACCAGTCCTTCAAAAAACAGTATATCCATGACGAACCCTACCTTGTCGCTTATTTCCCCCTCAACGAGAAATTTTCGGGGAGGGTTTCTGCCTCTATCTCGACAGAGCTCGAGTATGAGCGGAGTTTCCTGAAGCTCCTGTTCGCGACCTTGCCCGGCATACTGCTGCTCTCCTATTTTTTCAGCCGGTACATGGTCCATCAGGCCACAAAGCCGATATCAGATGTCTTCACGTACCAGGAGAACTTCTCATCGAGTGTTACCCACGAGTTGCGCTCTCCCCTGGCTTCACTGAAGGGGAACCTCGAGGTCTCTTTAAGAAAGGACCGCGATCCCGGAGAGTACCGGGAGATCATCAGGCTGGGGTTGACGGAAGTGGATCGCATCACGAACCTCCTGAATGACCTCTCTTTCCTCTCTTCTTCAAAATTTAAGCCCCTGGACCTCTTCAAGGAAGAGATGGACATCAAAACGATCGTGGCAGAACTCATTGAGTGCTATTCGGCCCGTATCAGGGAGAAAGGGATAACGATCGAAAACAATATCCAGTCGAGCATACGCTATGTCTGTGACGGTACCCTCATGAAGAGGGTCTTCGACAATATCCTCAACAATGCCGTGAAATATACTCCGGAAGGAGGACTGATTACGATCCATGCCCTTAAGGATTCCGGAAAGGTCCTCGTACATTTCTCGAACACCTGCAAGGGGATTGCGCGGGAGGAACTGGAATATTTCTTTGAGCCCTTTTATCGCGGGAAGACCTCAGCAAAAGAGCATTTCGACGGAAAGGGGCTTGGCCTCTATATTGCCAGGTACATTGTCCGTTCTCACGGGGGAGAGATAACACCAAGACTCAAGGATGACGAGATATTCTCCCTCATCATTTCCCTGCCGCCAAATTAGAGGGATGGGGAAGCATGGTATCGCATATTCACCGGCTCTTCCCATTATCGATGTTCGACAGCAGGGAGGCGGCACCGTGGTAAAGAGACTCTTCGGAACAGACAGTGATCTTTCGAGCTTTATCCTCAGGGTTCTCCTCGGCATCGTATTCTTCCCTCACGGTGCGCAAAAGGTATTCGGTTGGTTCGGCGGCGCGGGCTTTGGCGGAACCATGACCGCCTTTACCGAGAAGCTCGGCATACCGGCCTTTTTTGCCTTTCTCGCTGTCCTCGCCGAATCCCTCGGATCTGTGTGCCTCATAGCGGGATTTCTCACAAGGGTTGCGGCCTTCGGCATCGCGTGTAACATGGTCGTCGCCGTTTTCATGCTTCATCTGAAGAATGGGTTCTTCATGAACTGGTTCGGAAAGCAGCAGGGAGAGGGGTTTGAGTATCATATCCTTGTTGTTGCAATAACGCTCGCCCTCATGATCAAAGGCGGAGGGATATGGTCCGTTGACGGGGCATTAACGAGGAACAAGGATCATTGACTGTCCGGCACTGCCCGTAAACCAGGTGATCTGTGGGCGGCAATGCCACGATCGGGCATCAGCAAACAATTTCTGAAACCCTCACTGAAACGCTCATCTCAGAAATGAGGACGATCCGGCTCAGCGCGTCTATGAACTTGAATTTATTTCGAAAGTCTATTACTATTGAGTTGAAGAATAGGAGTGGTGAAGCACATCATGAAATGTCCGGTTCTTGGAAAGGGCATTCTCGCTGCAATCGTCGTGGGTCTCCTTTGTGTTGCTGGCATGTGGGGTTGCAAGAAAACCGCCTCTTCCTCGAGGGTACCGAAGATCGCCATAGTAGAAGACAAGCCGGTCGAATGGGCTAATGAGATGAAGGCTGGCTTTGAAGTTGGGATATCCGGGCACGGCGTCGCTGTCGAGACCATTTCTCGCTCCGCGGAGGGCAATCCCCAAGTCCTCAGCACTATCGCAGATGAAGTGACTAAAGGTAACTATCAGTTGATCTTTAGTCTTGGCACACAGGTGACAGAGGCGGTATTTCCAAAATTAGAGAACACACCGTTAATTTTCGGAGCGGTCACCGACCCGGTTGGGGCAGGATTTTTCAAGGGGGATTTGCATCACCCCTTAGGCAATGTCACGGGCACTCAGTCCCTTTGGCCCTACGAAGCTCAGTTTGATATGATGAGAACCCTTTTCCCCAGGCTGAAGAAGATAGGAATTGTGTTTAACCCTAATGAGTCCAACTCCCGGGTGTCGGTGAAATACATAAGGGCACAGTGCGGAAAGAGGAATATCAAATTCGTGGAGAGGTCCGCAACAACGTCTTCGGAGATTCGGGCGGCCGTGAATGCCCTGCTTAACGAAAAGATCGACTTGTTGTTTATCCCTCAAGACAACACCGTTCAGGCATCTTCAGGTGATATCATAAATCTCTGCCAGAAAAAGAAGGTACCGGTATTTACGGGGGTATGCGAGATCGTGGAACTTGGAGCGCTGGCAGCTGTAGGGGTTAATTATTTTGAATTGGGAAAGGCAAACGCCGATCAGGCGGTTGAAATTCTCTTTAACGGTAAGAAGGCAGCAGAGGTGCCTGTCGTTGTTCCGGAGAAGGGCCAGTTCTGTTTCAATCAGAGGACGGTGAGAAACTTAGGCATCGTGGTGCCGAAAGATATTACAGAGAGGGCGTTTAAGATATACGGGAATTAATGAGACCATCCCGCGTCAGCACATTTGCAATCCTTCCTCCGCGTGACACTGCAGAATCACGGCTCATCACGTAATCCTACTGGACGCGAACGGCGGAGCCCTGGTCACGCTGCCCGACTGGTTCGAGGCTCTGAACCGAGACTTCCGCTAGTAATGCCTTCCTCTTTCCCTGTGTTCTTCCGGCCTTCCTTCCCTCCAGCGTTCATCCCTCTCCCAGTATCTGCTTCTCTCCCATCTCCGCCAGTTCTTATGAAAATCTCTGTACTCTATATGCCTCTGGTCACGATACCGATGACGGTAGTCCGGCGGCACTTGTATCAAAACACTCGGAACCCTTGCAGGCGCAAGATAGGTCCATGGACCGTTGTAGGCCCTCGCCCTGTACCAGCGGCTCTCGTACGGCCGGTACCAATAGCCGTGATAAAAGACGATATCGATTTCAGCATTCGGCGCGAAGTAGGCGTAGGTCCCCGGTATCACCACCATGGGAGGAGGAGCAGGAAACGTATAAGCCGGGATATTGATCCCAACGCTCACATCAACCCGCGCCTGGCTTTGTGCCGAAAAGTCTCCAATAACGAGAAGCATCGCCGTTCCGACGAAGAAACCTAACTTCCTTTTTTCCATGGTAAATCCTCCTTTTCAAGCTTACTGTAAATGATCGGTTTGAAGAAAATATGAATTTCTTGTGACGGAAGAATTTTCCCTCGCAGCAAAAAGCAAAGAAGAGATGGGAAAAGATACAAGAGACTAACCAAGAGAAGCAGTGAGCCTCGCTCTCACGTGACTCCCGTCATGCGACTCACTTCTTTCTTGATCCTTCTCCGGGGAACATAATATCCGCGAGAAAAAAGAGTCTGGGGATAGTGATCCATGTGGCGGGTTGCCGACTGATCCTTTTCTCCTGATTTCCCTTCACTCCTTCTCTCTCCGTTTCGGGTCCCCGCATTATCGCGTTCACGAGGAGCATCTGCACGGTAACAGCCGCAACCCACGTAATACCGCCGAGTATCAGCGCCACCGGGGAGGTCTCTGACCTATGAGCAATTACCGAGTGCAGGATATACCCAAGGGCAAAGAGATCCGTCACGGTCATCGCGGTGCGGAGGGGCAGATAGACAGCAGTTTTTCCGTAACGTCCTTCATCGGAAAGGTCCTTCCCCCATCTCCCCCGGTATTCCTCCCATAGGGGGATTTCAGATAGATGAAGAGTGCTCTGTTGCTCGGCGGACCAACGATGCCGCCTGAAGTATGCTTCCAGTTCATTACAATAGTCCCCTGCCCTTGTAATCCTTATCTCTCCCGCCAGAAGCAGATAAAGAAGACCGCACAAAACAAAGGCTGACCCCAGAAGGATAAACATTCCGAGAAGAGTATCGAGGGAAAAGAGATAAACGGTAGATGCCAAAAAGAGTGTCGTCAAGATCAGCCCGAATTTTGTGACATCATGTTGAAGTCTGATCCCTTCTGTTCTTTCGGATCGAGCATGCTCGCAAGCCTTTACGTAGAGGGAAAATTCACTTTCGAAAGCCTTGCTCCTGTTGGCCTCAAGAGCGGACTGCGAATAAATCTGATTGAGCCGTTCCCTGAGCTCGGTAATCTTATTTCTTAAGGCGATATTCTCATTCTCGGCATTCACGTTTCCTTCCTCACATCTCTTCCGATGCTGCCTTGACGATAAGGACAGCGCAGCCCGCCTTTCCGATGACTTTTTCTGTCGTGCTTCCCATGAGGAGTTTCTTAAGCCCGGTCTTTCCGAAGGTCCCCATAACGATCAAGTCAACACCCCTGCCGCCCGCAGTCTCGACAATGGCATCGTAGGGTCTCCCCACGGGCGTCAGGGCCTCAACAGCCAAACCTTCCCTCTGCCCCAGTTCCACAACCTTCCTGACAAGGGATCTTGCCTCTTGCTCTTCACTCTTGTCCCGCATGGCAGAGAGGGCGATAATAGTGCTTCCACAGCGCTTCGCGATAGCAACCGCCTCTGTTGCGGCAGCAGTGCTGTGAGCCGAACCGTCTGTGGAGATCAGGAGGGTCTTATGCTCGATCCTTGCGGCTCTCGGCACCACGAGAACCTTGCACGGAGCATGAGCTATGACTTTTGACGCAACCTCACCCATGAGAACCTTCAGCAACCCTGAGCGGCCGCGCCGGCCGATGACTATCATATCAACTCTTTTCTCTGCTGCCTCGTCGACGATGGCTTGGTATGGCTCAACCCCTTCGTGGAGAATCGTCTCGCAGGCAAGGCCTTCCTCTGCTGCCCTTGCCTTGATAGATGCAAGGCGTGCCAATGCTTCGGATTCCTCTTTTTCAAAGACATTGACGCTCGTGGTCTCATATTCCGGATTTGTCTCCATCACCGACATTGCGTAGAGCTTGCTCGAGCATTTCTTGGCAAAGCTTATTGCCTCCCGTATCGCTCCCTCGCTGAATGCTGAGCCATCAGTTGCCAGAAGCACCTTCTCAAGTTTTCCTATGGGACAAAACTGTGCAGAGCCCATCGCATTCTCTCCTTATCGTTCAATCTGCCCGACACAAGGCTTCAGGCTATAGCCTATCAAAAAAGCACCTGCAACTCAAGCAGCGGCCGCGGGTAGCATTGCCGGATTCTCAGGATAGGACAACAGGAAGTCAGGAGGGAGAGATGTTATTTATTCTTTTCAGGATTTATCAACTCCTCTCGTGATCTGTTCCTCGAAAGCGGCAAGAAATACAAGAAGCGTTGCGGGAAGTAGCATCGCAACTGCAGGGCTCTTGTTTGGAAAATTTAGGGCAATTGTTAGACTTCAACGAACAATTGCTCAATAAAGATATAGGATGCTCGGTCTCCAACCGCACATCTAATGAAGGTTGAAAATGCTCACGGGAGCTATTCCGGCCAAGCAACGAGGCCCGTCGTCTTTGCAGCTTCCCAAAGTTGCCGGTCGTAGCTCGACAGGGTAACCGGATCGCCGAGCATGTCCTGCCAGAAAATCGCAGCCGCCAGATGAACCGCGTCATACCCGCGCAGTCCATGCTCCCAGGCCAGAGTTGCAGCATGGGAAATCAGGACTTCTGTCAACTGCAGTCGAATCAAACTTTCCCATTCTGAATTGAAAACCTGCAGAGCGGATGCTGCCTCCTCGCGCGAAAGCAGCCTCATCCGAACTGCCTTTGCCAACGCCGAAGAAACTTCGGCTCGGCTGATTGCAGCGGTGCCGACTACTGATGCCCCGGCGATGAGCGCATTGACTTCTGTGGAGCCTGCCTCGGAAACGTACCGCTTGACGATGGCACTCGCATCCAGATAGACGATCACTCGCGGTCCTCAATCAAGAGGTCGGCCACCGTGCGCTTGCCATGCACCTTGACTACCGGCGGCATGGATTTAAGTTTCTTCTTGTTCCAGAGCGCCAAACCCGCCTGTGTCATTGCCTCCATCCGCTCCTCTACCGGAGCGGCAGTCGGCACAATACGGCCAATCGGCGTACCCCGGTCGGTGATCACGACCGACTCCCCTGCCTTGGTCAGCCTGAGGTAATAGCTCAGACGACTCTTGAGTTCCCGGATGTTTACCGATGTCTGTCCCATGTATACCTCCAATTGTTTCTGCTTCATTTCTGTAACTACATTATATCATAATGTGGTCGCGGGAGGGATGTCTCTCTGAGACTCACCTTCAGCCATTCAGGGTCCGTCCGGAACCGGCCCAGTCACAAAAGAAAAGCCATAGCCTGATGAGGCGCACTCTCAGCCGACTCCGAAACCAGAAGCCGATAAGGAAAACATTTTTATCACTCACGCCAAGGACGAAAAGGAGAAAATCAGCATACAGGAGATTCCTCTTCCATGGTTCGATGCCGACAGATATATAGTTGAACTGAAGCCCTATATTATTACTATACGCCATTCAACACCGAGGCCTTCGGCGAGGCAGTGCCATATTTCGAGAGCCTGATGGAAGGGAAGATAGAGGAGATAGCGGAGGTGGAGCCTAAAGTACAAATGTGAGACAAAACCGCGATCTACTTGCCTCAATTTCGTATTTATAAATACAAGAAGATGTGTAATAATATCCACTGAATGGAAGAATCTGAATGGAAAATTCTGTCTGAAGTCGCAAAGGCAGTCTTTCCGCGTTCCGAGAACTCGTTGATCGCTACCAAAACAGCCTTCTTAATAATTATGTCTATCGGTATACCGGCGACCTGTCTGCAGCGGAAGACATCGCGCAAGAGGTCTTCCTGAGAGTATTTAAGCAGTTCTATGCTGTGATCCGGAGCGAATTTGAAGGCGGTGGCCTGGGTGTCCACGGCGAAAAAGGCACTACAAGAAAATAACTGAGGAGGAACAGATGAGAAGGACCGCAATATCTTTTGCAGCGCTTTTGCTGACGGTGTTTATCAGCAGCATGGTTCATGCTTCAGAAAGGGTGGCTTTTGTCTCAAGCGAAGGGGAAAACAACGTAACCGTCATAGACCTGAATACTGAAAAAGTGATCAAGACCCTTCCTGCTGGAACGGTCCCGCATGCGATGGCAGCAACTCCGGCTGGCCGTGTTTATGTAAACAACAGGGGAAGTAAGGACCTAACCGTTATTCAGGCTGACGGCTGGACAGTGGCTAAGACGATTGCCATTCCTGCGACTTCTTTCCAGCTCGCGGTCTCTCCGGACGGCAAGACGCTTGCTGTCGCTTACAAAGATGCTCTGAAACTGTCGCTTATCGATACGGCAACGGATGCGATCACAAAGACAGTCGAGCTCGGCAAAGTTGAAGGCGAATTCAAGGCCCCCATGGTGAAGCACCCCTATTGGAGCCCGGATGGAAAGTTTGTCTATGCGCCTGATTCGGTCAACGGCACGATCGTAAAGGTCAATGTCAGCCAGGGCAGCATCGAAAAGGTAATCACCCTTCCGGGCACAAGTCATTATCTACATCCTTCGCCGGACGGCAAGGTCCTCTACTCGGTCAACGAAAAGACAAAGGGTGGGACCAGCCTGACCCTGATTGATGCGGGTACAGATACCATCATCAAGGACATTCCTTTTCCATTAGCCGAAGGCGAGAAGGGGCTTGGACACCACGGAGCTTTCAGCCCTGATAACCGCTATTTCTTCTTCTGTAACGAGGGCGGGTCCCATGTAGCGGTCCTGGACACGGCAAAGAGGGAGTGGGTCAAGACTATCAAGACAGGAAAGGGGCCTGGCCATCCGTCGCTCTCCCGGGATGGTAAGTATTTCTTTATCGTTCATCACAATGACGGCGTTATCTCTGTAATTGATATCGCACAACAGGAGAATCTCAAGGATATCAGGATCGGAAATGGGACCAAACAGGCCCACGCCTCTTACTTCACACCTGACGGCAAATTCTTTTATGCAGTGGCCTCTGATGACAAGATCCTCGCAAAGATCGATGTAGGCAAGATGGAAGTCATCTCCACCATTCCTGTGCCGTCAAAGGCTATGTTTTTCGGGATTAGGGAGGGGAATACTTTCCCGTCAACAGAATGATTCTAAAGACATGCATTCATAAGGAGGTTTTTCACTATGGAAGATGAAATAGCCTTGAAGGTGAAGACAGAAAAGGCTGAAGCAGTTGCAGCAAAGACAAAGAATCTTTACAACAGGATGGAATGGGCCGGGGCATTCGGCGACGTAGGCACGCTGATTCCCTTTGTTGTTGCCTATATCACCATTGTGAAAATGCCGCCCCTGGGACTTCTTTTCATGTTCGGTATAACCCTCCTGGCCTCCGGTCTTTACTACAGAACGCCTCTTCCGGTCCAGCCCATGAAGGCCATCGGCGCTGCCGCCATTGCCGGAGGCATAAGCCCCGCAGCCCTTTATGCCTCAGGGCTTACTACAGGGCTTTTCTGGCTGCTTGCGGGAATCACAGGAGTAATCAGACCAATATCAAAGCTTGCAACGAAACCAGTTGTGCGCGGTATCATGCTGGGGCTGGGCCTCACCTTTATGGTCGATGGGATCAATCGCATGAAAACAGCGCCGGTTCTGGCTGGCATAGCCCTGGTTGTCACATATCTTCTTCTTACAAATCCGAAAATACCGGCCATGTTCGTGCTCCTGATCATCGGGGTTGTGTCTGCTGCGATCATGAACCCTCAAATAGTTTCAGAATTAGCCAAGATACGCCCGGGCTTTGAGGCGCCGGTATTCAGTCTGCCCATCATTACCTGGAATGATATCGTCACCGGCACATTGCTGTTTACTATTCCGCAGATACCGCTAACCCTCGGAAATGCCGTTATCGCGATTACCGCCGAAAATAACGAACTCTTTCCCGACAGACAGGTTACGGAAAAGAAAGTTGCCATCTCCCAGGGGATCATGAATTTGGTGGCACCCCTGTTTGGAGGCATTCCCATGTGCCATGGCGCAGGCGGGATGGCTGGCCATGTCAGGTTTGGCGCAAAGACCGGTGGCGCGCTGGTTATCCTTGGAACCCTACTCATTCTCATTGCCCTCTTTTTCAGCAATTCAGTCTCAATCATCTTCAAGATATTTCCCAATGCAATCCTTGGCGTAATCCTGTTCTTCGCCGGGACTGAACTCGCCATAGTTGTAAGGGACATCGGAAATAAGAAGTCCGAGTTTTATGTAATGATTATTGTGGCCGCTTTTGCGATGTGGAATATGGGAGTGGCTTTTCTTGTCGGTGTTATTCTGGACAACTCGCTCAGGCGTGGCTGGCTGAAAAACTAAGGGAATATTTCGAGGTGATTGCTGAATAATCAGCCTTCCATTGCACAACTTTTCTTCTCTTTCCTGAGGCTCGGCCTGACGGCCTTCGGTGGTCCTGCAATGGTCGCATACATAAGAGAAATGGCGGTAAACCGCCGCAAGTGGCTCGATGAGCAGACATTTAAAGAAGGCGTGGTTCTCTGCCAGTCCATCCCGGGCGCTATTGCCATCCAGACAGCCGCCTATGTTGGACTCAGGTCACGAGGCATCCCAGGGGCGTTTTCATCATTTGTCGGTTTCGGGCTGCCTGCCTTTGTTTTGATGCTGATACTTTCGTCGCTATATGTCTCGTATCATGCTGTTCCGAGAATTGTTTCGCTGTTTAATGGCCTGCAGGTCATCGTTGTTGCCATTGTCGCAAACGCGACGTATTCCTTCGGCAAGAGCACGTTCAAGGGTTATAAAGATGTTCTTCTTGCTCTTGCGGCAGCCGTCTTGCTCGGTCTTGGGGCGAACCCCTTTCTCGTAATTATGGGAGCAGCCGCTGCCGGCATTGTATTTTGGAGGAGAAAAGGCAATAGCCCTGAATCAGCTGTAATGACGGTAGGCAGACATTACGTCAAACAGCTCTCCCTCTTGTTTATGGTGCTGTTTGCCGGACTTCTTGCCCTCTATCTCACAGACTCAAGACTCTTTAAGCTCGCGGTACTCATGATGAGAATAGATTTATTTGCATTCGGAGGCGGCTTTGCCTCCGTGCCTTTAATGATGCATGAAGTCGTGGATGCCAGAGGATGGCTTGATAGCAGGACCTTTATGGACGGGATAGCGCTCGGACAGATTACGCCCGGGCCTATTGTAATCACCTCGACCTTTGTGGGATATCTTACTCACGGTATCGCCGGAGCCCTCGTCTCAACCGTCGCGATATTTGTGCCCTCATTACTAATGGTAATCGCTTTCACTCCGGTCATCGATAGATTGAAGTCATCTCTTTTCTACCAGAGGGGAACGAAAGGAATACTTGCTTCGTTCGTGGGGCTTCTTCTCTTTGTGACTCTGAAATTTGCCGTTGCCGTTCCCTGGGACCCGATCAGAGCACTGATGGCTTGCGCGGCCTTTTTTGCGCTGTTGCGGAAGGTGGATATCCTTTATGTTGTTCTGGTAGCAGCCGTCATTTCCGTATTTGTGTTATGATGAAACGAAGGACAGGGCGCCTGTCTTCGTTCATAATATTTTCACAGGGCGATTATAAACTTTGTCATGTCTAAGTATTTACTCATAGCAGCTATCATTGCTGCGGTTGTCAGTCAGAACACCTGTCCGCAGGGATGGGCTGCGAAGACAGCTTTTGTCGGGTGCGGCAGCGTCAGCCAGTCCTCGCAATGTCCCATGCACAAACAGAAGCAGTCGAAACAGGCCAGTGGAAATGATGTTAAAAGAAGTCTTTCTAATGTTAAACAGGCTTTTGTGATTCACATAGCCGGACCGGACAATTCCTATGAGATACTCGACCGCTCGAATAGTGCGTTTTCTTACTACTCAGTAACGTTCACCGAAATATTTTTAGATCCCTTGCTCAAACCTCCGATTCCCTCCCTTTTCGCTTAGGAACTGTTCTTTTCTTTTGCAGCTGAACCGTTCACAGACAGTATGCGTTATCATTCTGCACGCTGTCTAAGGTAAAAGCTGCTGATTGACAGGCATTGAGAAAATGGAGGTTATATGAATAAGACAAAGGCGCTCGGAAACAGCGCAATAGTGTTGTACTTCATCATCGGGCTTGAGATCATGATAATGATAAGCCCCTCTGCGGGGTTTTTTTATTCGGTCTTCAACCCGTTTCTTCTCGCGATAGCAAAGTACCCCTCAACAAAATGGCTCAGCTCATTCTTTCTTCCTCATATGGTTGTGCCGCCTGACGACTTTCTTAAGTTCATCCGCATCATGGGCTCGGCGCTCTTTGTTCTGGGCATGGCAGTATTCTTTGTCTGTGCTTTTCAGGTTTACGCAAACAAGTTCCTGAAGAAGGGGACCGCATTAAAGGGCCTCTATTCAATTATCCGTCATCCACAATATGTCGGCCTCGGCATCGCGGGCATAGGTCTTTCGATACTCTGGCCGAGGTTTCTTGTGCCGGTGCTCTGGCTTGTAATGGTACTGCTTTATTTCTTCCTCTCGAAAGATGAGGAAAGAAGAATGCTAAAACAGTATCCCGACACCTACAGGGCATATATGGAAAAAACGGGAATGTTCCTGCCGCGCAACCTTGAAAAGATAGTGCTACCGGACAGCGCAGCAGGCAAGTTTGCGGTCTTCGTGCTGCTGGCGGGTCTTACCATAGGTGGAGCATTCTTTCTCAGGGATTATACTGTTAAGCATCTGCCCCTCTGGTCGGATTCAAATGTCTCTGCCCTGGCGATCGTCCCGGATGACCTGATGAAGATGGAACATCGTTTGCCCGATATCCTCGCCATGGATGGGATAAAGACCAGGTTGAGGGAAGGCGATCATTATCTGGTCTATTTCCTGCCTGCCAACTATATCATGCAGGGCCTCATTGCCGACACCGGCGGAGACTGGAGGCTCTATAAGCAGCATCACACAGTCAGCATGATTACGGACTGGATATTCCATCCCTTCAGACATCTGACCGAAGGGCATCACGCTATGCACGGAGCCTCCGGACACTCCGGGCATGACATGAGCGCTGGCGTAGTGAGAAGGCTTGTCTTTCTGAAAATCGAGGGCACGCCCGTTAATAATCCTTGGGGTCTGTTGTCAATCAATGCGGTGAGGCGACCGCAGTTTATGGCTGACGTTGAGATCCACGGTCTGAATCTTCTTGAGGTAAAGGACCTGCCGCAAGATACAGGCTGGGGGACGGTGCCGACACCGGTGTTTTAAGCAGTACGACCGATGCCCCTGTCTGCGCGGCAGGGGCATCGGTCGAGCACTTTCTCAGGGAATGAGTGATCCTTAATAAAATCAGACCATAACCTCTTCGATAAGTTCCTTGATCTTATCCTGAAGTCGGGTCAATGTTCTTATGCCTTTGTTGGTCGTCGTGTAGTATTTTCTTATCTTCCCGCCGACAGTTTCCGAGTGCGACTTCAATAGTCTGTCTTTTTCGAGTTTGTGCAGCACGGGATACAAAGTTCCGGGACTCATTTTATAGCCGTGGCGGCCCAATTCCTCAATAAGCCATAAACCGTAGACAGGCTCTTTAGCCGCATGATGCAGGATATGAATCTTTATAAAACCAAGAAAGAAAGCTCTCAGCATTTCCATTTCCCTTTTTGTTGTGATATTCTATCGTAAGCCGATAACGAAAGGCAATATCAATCATGAAGGGCAAGAGACAGATAGACAGCAGCGCATTGTTTGAGCTGGCCAGATTGTTCTTTAAACTCGGGATACTAGCCTTCGGCGGGCCTGCGGCCCATATTGCCATGATGGAAGAAGAGGTTGTGAAGCGCAGACAATGGATGACAAGAGAGCGTTTTCTTGATCTTGTAGGCGCAATCAATCTCATTCCAGGGCCGAACTCGACCGAGCTCGGCATTATTATAGGGTATGTCAGAGCAGGCATACCGGGCCTCGTGATTTCCGGGCTTTCGTTTATCATACCTGCGGTCATAATCACGGGCATTCTGGCATGGGCATATGTTAGGTTTGGCCTAATACCACAGGTGTCTTTTTTCTTCTTCGGTATTAAACCTGCTGTCATCGCGATTATTGTTATGGCAGTCATTCGCTTAGGGAAAACCGGCGCAAAAAATGTGAAGGTGGTGTTTATTGGCATCGCTGTTACGATAGCTTCGTTATTAGGGGCCGGACCTCTAGCGGTTTTATTTGTCGGCGGCATCATGGGGATGCTTCTTCATGCAAGGAAAGCTCAGAGAAGAACGTCACACTGGATTATTGCTACAGTGTGCCAGTCCTGGCAGGTGCTTAAGGCCGGCAAAGCTAAGGCGGCAATGGCTGTATTAACGGCCGCAGCGACAAGCGTTCCTTTATGGAAACTCGGGTTATTTTTTCTTAAGATAGGAACTGTTCTTTATGGTAGCGGCTATGTGCTTAT
This sequence comes from Thermodesulfovibrionales bacterium, assembly GCA_035686305.1. NCBI lineage: Bacteria > Pseudomonadati > Nitrospirota > Thermodesulfovibrionia > Thermodesulfovibrionales > Thermodesulfovibrionales bacterium. Next base: position 22,436 of record DASRZP010000012.1, read on the forward strand.
TGCCTTCATTGAGAATGGACTTGTAAAAGAACCTGGCTGGCTGACTCATCAGCAATTGCTGGATGCCGTTGCAATCGGTCAGTTCACGCCCGGACCGGTCCTGAGCACAGCCACTTTTGTTGGCTATCTCATTTCTGGAGTCTCTGGCGCTGCTGTATCCACTATTGCAATATTTCTTCCCTCTTTCATCTATATGTTGATCCTCTATCCGATTTTTCCCAAACTCAGGGCATCAGTAAAGATGTCTGCCTTTCTCGATGCGGTCAACATAAGCGCTGTGGGTCTGATGGCAGCCGTAGTTGTTCGCCTCTCCGTTGTGACTTTGGTGGATTGGAGAGCTATCCTTATTTCAGTTGCCGCTTTAATCGGGGGAATGCGCTTCAAACTCAACGCCGCATGGCTTGTGCTTGGAGGCGCTTTGACAGGATGGCTTTTGAATTATTTGTAGAAGGATCTGAGCAATATTCTGACATTTAAGAAAGGAGTTTTTGCGATGCATAGAAATCTATCTCAAAGAGTTATCTTTAAAAACGAAATTCGTATCGTCACCTTATGCGTGATGTCATTGGTGCTTTCATTAACATTTGCACCTCTTCAGGCTTGGGCTGGCCCTCCATTCTTTCTTTCCGCTGGTCGCGGCATTCACGGCCCAAATACCTTTACCGCTTATGCAGCCTTTCAGTATACGTTTGGCCCCAAGGCGAAATAATTAGAACGAGAACATGACAAGTATGGTAAAGAGCAGAAAGACAAGCGTGACCGGACTGATCCGGGGGATAAAGACCTTCTCATACCACTCTCTGCTCTTGATCTTAAGGAAGCTGAAGCGGGTAATCATCCCCGTGAGAAATGGTATGCCGAGATAGATGAATACGCTCTCAGCTATCTGGCCTATAGTGACATTGACAACAGCTCCTTTGCGGCCCAGCCATGCCGGAAGCACAGTAATAAAGACATAGGCATACACCGAGAAAAAGAGGACCTGGAAGATCGAATTGAAGGCAACAAGTCCTGCCGCATATTCCGGGTCGCCGCAAGCAAGGTCGTTCCATACAATGACCATGGCGATGCAGCGGGCGAGACTGATCATGATAAGGCCAACCATGTATTCTAGAAAGATGATCGCAAGCAGAAACATAAGGATTGGACCCATAATCCGGTTCTGGATAAGAGAGAGGCCGAGAATTTTCTTGTTTCTGTATATCTCCCCCAGCTCTTCGTATTTCACTTTTGCAGAGGGAGATACATCATCAGAATAAGACCAATTCCGATGGGGATATTTGTCGTACCGACCTGAAAGCTGTTAATCAGCGCTTCAGTCCCTGGAATGAAATATCCGATGCCGACCCGGCAGTCATGGCAACAAATATCCACAGGGTAAGATACCGGTCAAGAAAAGAAAGTCGGTTTGTAATTTTAGAGTTCATCGTGAAGAGTTATCTCCATCTCGTCATGTATTCTGGGAAAGCCACTGCTCTATCTGAGCCTTTATACTATCCCTGATGATTCGCGCGTCCCGAAGTTTTTCTTCATAAGTTCCCTGAAGTTTGGCCGGATCGGGAAACCCCCAATGAAGTCTCTTCGCAAAACCAGGAAATACAGGACATCTTTCAGCGTTCGTTTCGTCACAGACCGTGATGACGTAACTGTAAAGCCGTCCCGACTTAAAACAATCAAAGGCACTCCGTGTTGCGTTCCGTGATATATCAATCCCTATTTCCTTCATCGCCTCAACAACGATTGGGTTTAGCTGGCCCGGTTCTAATCCTGCGCTTTCCGCTTCAAACCTGTCGCTCCCCAAGGAGTTTAAGAATGCCTCAGCCATCTGGCTTCGCGCACTGTTATGGACACAAACAAACAACACCTTTTCCTTTTTCACATCTCCTCCTTTTCAAAAAACTCGTCATCTCATAATCACAATATTAGTCATCTACACCTCCCGGCGCATCTCTTCTTTTCTGAGAGCCGCACAACGTTATCCTTGGAGAGCTTCTTGCCCTGCATAAACGCATCAAGCCGTTTCCTGTCCTCAGTCATGGCATCCTTCGGTATCCTTTCGAGGACTGACATAAGAAGAAATCTTCGGAAGAGATCCGATTCGACAAGGCTGTAGTGGGTCCAGCGGCCCTGTTTCCTGTCTTTCAGAAATCCGGCCTCTTTAAGCACATTCAGGTGAAAAGAGACCTTCGGCTGGACCATATCGAGGGCAGCAACGATATCGCAGACACATAGTTCTCCATGCTCAAGAAGCTTCAATATTCTAAGCCTTGTTTCTTCAGAAAGCGCCTTGAAGGTGGTCAGAAGGTCTTTCATGATCAAGCCTCGTCCTTTATCAGGGCTTTTACCTTCTTGATGTTCGGCAGCAGCTTGCCTGAATGCTTGAGTTTGCCGTTGACAAGAAGCCCTGGAGTGGACATGGTATTATTTCATCATTTCCTGAATGTCAGATATCTTTTCAACAGTTGCTTCAATGCCGAGTTCCGATACCGCTGTCTTCGCCAGTTGTTCCATAGTGTGACAATTTGCAGACCCAGGTCCTAATACCTTGATTTCCATAGACATATCCTCCTATAAGATCGCATTAAAGAGATACCCAACAGCCGTTATGGTCACGGCCATGATACCGGCAAATACAGCCAGTAATGGGATCTTCAGTACCTTTCTCAGAATGATCATCTCAGGAAGCGATAGGGCAGTCACGGCCATCATAAAGGCAAGAACCGTCCCCATGTTCATGCCCTTTTCCATGAGGGCGTAGACAATCGGTATCACCCCCGCCGCATTGGAATAGAGCGGTACGCCGAGGGCAACAGCCATTGGCACGGCAAAGGGATTTCCGTTGCCTGCATAGCGAACCAGAAAGTCCTCAGGCACATATCCGTGAATAAACCCGCCGATGCCGATTGCCAGGATCACAAATAGCCAGACTCGCTTGAGGATATCAGCCGTATTCCATTTGGCATACTGAAGTCTTTCCCTGAAGGGCTGGTTGAAAACTTCTTGTCCCTGTCCTGCCTTGATCGTGTAGACGTACTCCTCAACCCACTTTTCAAGCTTCAGCCTGCCGATGATAAGTCCGGCGATTATGGCGACCAGAAGACCGGTGCCCATATAGATGACCGCTATCTTCCAGCCGAACAAGCCCCAAAGAAGAACAACGGCAACCTCATTTACCATTGGTGAGGAGGTGAGAAAGGAGAATGTGACGCCGAGAGGAACCCCGGCTTCAACAAAGCCTATGAACAGAGGCACAGCCGAGCAGGAACAAAACGGAGTGACAATACCCAGCAGGGCGGCAAGTATATTACCGATAAACTCCTTTTTATGAGACAGGATGCGTTTGGTCTTTTCAGGTGGGAAATAGCTTCTGACAATAGAAACGATAAATATGATGACAGCGAGCAGCAGAAAAATCTTGATCGTGTCGTAAATGAAGAAATTAAGGGCATCGGCGAGTTTTGATCCTCGATCAAGCCTCACAAGATCGTACGTTATATAGGATGGAAAAGCCTTCAGCATTAAAACTTTCTCTATCGTGGATACTTGTTTATATATCAACATAAATTGATATGTTTGTCAAGAGTGAACGTTTAAGTGCTTGACATTATATATTTTTTTAATGCTGTTGATTCTTACTAATGAAGTCCTTTTTATTTTTACTACCCCAAAAAGGCAAAAAAGGGTTGCCCCCTCCGCTACATACCCTGTAGTGCTGGATTTTGTGCGGGGGTAAACGAAAGGGGAGGACGGCGATGAGCTATTCTCCCTTTCTTTATTTCTTATGAAGTGTTCCAGCCACTATTGCATGAGTGTATATCAATTGTGATACAGTAAGATTAATAAGGAGGTGTCACGTGGCAAAGACAGCAATGATAACGGCGAGAGTTGACCCTGAGTTAAAAAGCGATGCTGAAAAAGTATTGCACAAGCTTGGGATCAGCACGACCGAGGCGATAAATCTGTTTCTGTCGCAGGTGAGGCTGCGCAAAGGGTTGCCTTTTGGTGTAAGGATACCAAACAAGACCACCCTGAAGGCCATGAAGGACGCTGAAGAGGGGCGGAACCTTACAGAGTCCGAAGACGCTGAGGATATGTTCAGGAAGCTGGGCATATAAAGAATGCCGAAGCCACGGTATACCCGACAATTCAAGAAGAACATAAAGAAGATTCAGGCGTCGGGCGACAAGGACATGGAGAAGCTTAAGACCGTTGTGCGAAAACTTGTAGACGCCACGACGCTTGAAAGCAGATATCATGACCATTCGCTTGCAGGCAATTTAAAAGGGCATAGACACTGTCATATAGAGCCTGACTGGATATTGCTTTATCGGATAGACAAAGAGAGGCAGGAAACTACTTTTGTCCGAACCGGCAGTCATTCGGATCTGTTTGTGTGTCAGTATCTCGTACTAAAAAAACTCAGACTGATGCGGAGTTTCAAAAGGGTGTGTCAGTAAAATGTGCACTTCGTATTATGCCAGACGAAAGCCGGAATGAGGCAGTCCCATATTGGACAGGCGGCGCTTGTTTCCTTCAGAAAGAGGGAGTTCTGTTTTCCTTTGTCCGATGTCATTAACACCGACGAACAAACACCGCGCCCATCTCAGCGGCAGTGTTGACTTCCAAAATAACATATCACAAGTTGCTTGCAATGTATGCCCCATACTATTCATGGCAATTTGACACGCCAAAACTTGACTTCGGCCATTACTATTGTATTTCCTTCTGAGTCCCAGGATCTCGATTATGAGATGAAACAACGAATAAAAAGGATTGAAAGAATCATGATTTATTTTTCTTGATCTTTTCCAGCCCTTTTAATATACCCCCGGTAATGCTTTTTTCTCTCAGTGATACGTTGACACCCCCCATGTCAGACATCTCATGGCCTTTTTCTACCGAGATGGAAGATGATTTTGACATCGATAGGACCTGGCTCGGATAGACACTCCTGTGTCCGGTCATCAGGAAACTGATGACGCATGCAACGGCTGCATATGGAGCGACAGCTGGCCCGAAGATCTCCACTGCCATAATACTTGCCGAAATTGGCGTATTAGCGGCACCGGCCAGAAGGCTGACCATGCCGATAGCGGCAAAGACCGCAGGATCAAGTCCTAACGCATGCCCAAAGATGTTGCCTGCCGTTGCCCCTATAAAAAAGATAGGGGTCACAATGCCGCCGCTGCCTCCGAAATTCAAGGTGATGGAAGTGTAGAGCATTTTCATGAAGGAAGCCGACCAGGGAATCTGCCCGCCTTCGAGGGCAGTCTCGATGGTGTCTAACCCCAGGCCCAGGTAGCGGGTAGAAACAAGGAGTGCCAAACCCGCAAGGATAATGCCGCCAAGAACGCCTTTGAGGGCCATGGGCATCCTGATCTTGCGACTTGTGCTTTTGAGGTAATTCAGTAGTTCGATAAACACAAAAGAGCAGAGGCCGAAGAACAAGCCACTCAAACATACCTTGATGAAAAAAAAGCTGCTGAAGACAGGCACAAAATTCAGCGCGTGGTGAAAATAGGTAATGCCCAAATAGGATGAAACATGATATCCGACGATCCCAGCAACGAACGAGGGCAGGAGAACATCGTAAATAAGGCCTCCGACAAATAAGACTTCCACCCCGAAGATAGCGCCCGCAATGGGGGTACCGAACACGCTGGCAAACCCGGCGCTGATGCCGCATATGACTAACTTTTTGCGGTCTCTGTCATCAAATCTGAGCAAGTCCGCCATCGAAGACGAAAGCCCTGCCCCTATCTGGGCACAGGGGCCTTCTTTTCCTGCAGATCCCCCAAGAGCTATCGTTATAATTGTTGCAAGCAGTTTTACAGGGACCACGAGAGGGTTTATCTTTCCCGAACGTTTGTGGACCGCCTCGATAACTCTTTCGGTGCCATGGCCTTCAGCCTCGGGGGCAAGGTACTTGACGATAATGACACTCAGAAACATCGCAAGGGGAAGGAGTACGAAGTAATATTTATATCCTTTTGCAAAGGCCATGCTGATGCCGAGTAACTTAAGAAAAATGGCCGTCGAAAAGCCGACGATAATACCGGCAACAGAGGCAAGAAAAATCCATTTGCTGATACTGATAAACAAAACTGAACCTTCGAGAACCCTTTTTCTCATTTATTAAATCTCCCAACGGATACTCGGCAAAACATAGTAAAAAGCCTTTCGAAGCCTTCCTCCACAAGAGCATGGGATAGCCTATTATACAGAAGTGAAGAACCTGGCTGCAATTGACGACATTATTTATAAAATTGCAAGAGACAGATATGATAGAACGTCAAAGGTGCTCATTTCACGTGAAGGTTAGATGGGCAGTCTCTGCAATTCTGGATGAAAGTTTCATTGTTATAGCGCAGGCAGTCCGCGCAGATTTTAGGGAGCACAGGCTAACCAGATCGACTCATAAAATCTGTTCGTTATTTCCCGTACTTTGCAAACGAGAACAATTATTTTTGTTTGTATTGTGCACACAGTTGCGACAATCTGAACCTGTTGACTCCAGGAAGGCACTGAAATTTTGTCTGACCTTTGCAGATGCTCTTTCCCCCAGCATAATGCAGGGCGAAACTTACTGGATCGCTTGGCTGATCTGAAAGACTCTCGCTCCTCACGATGTCTTCCTGTTATCGACACTGAGGCCTTTATGACACACGCGAGAGATTCGTTTGGAAAATGATAGTCAATGGAAATCTGACAGATGTAGGTAACGTGTAGAAATGGGCAATAATGAGATATTTCGGTGAACGCGACGTTCTCCCTATAACAAAGTGGCCACGGCCTCATCGACGGCATGCTAACTTTCTTTTCGAAATGATAAGTCCTACTATCACGACATCATCCAGAAAAACGCACCACTTGGCCCGATTTCAAAAAAATCTGGTGTAAACGGGGTCGGTAACCTGAAATTGACGAATTTTATTCTCATGATATGCTTTGGTTAAGTTTAGATGTTATAGAAGACCCAGTTGAAGAGGGTATACGCGCAGACAAAACTTCAAAAAGATTCAGGCACAATTAATCCCATGTCTGTCTCTTTAGCAATCTCGTTGAAGGGAAGACTGTACTTTCAGTAAAAGAGAAACAGGGAAAGGAGGAGGAAAGTCATGAACATAAGATTGGCTTTGTGCATGACGGATGGTTTGATGGTTCTGTATGCGGAAGCCCTCAACGCCTTGCATGGGGACATAAAGCTGTGAACAACTCTATACTCCATGACATTGTCACAGCCATTCCTCTTCTGGCGGCGGCAGGTGGGTTGGTGTATGCGGCCTTGCAGTTTCGGGGGTGGAGGACCTCCCAATACGTGGCGAATTTCACCAAACTTATTGAACTCCAGTTACAAATCCGGAAGATGGTCATCGACGATCCCACTTTGGGACCGGAGGGGGTTCCCAAAGAGCAAATGCGGGACTACTACTACAACCTTACACAGCTGAGCTTGTTCGAAATCGCCTGGTATAGCCACAAGTATGGTCATTTGACCGATGATTACTTTGCGTCCTGGGAAGTAAATATGCTTTCTATCGCTACGCGCCCAGCCTTTCGCGCTATGTGGCAAAGCGACCAAACGAAGATCTTGCACGATGGTTTCCGCAAGTATATGGAGACGTTGATGCAGGAAAAGCCGTGAACGCGAGTGCGGTGGCGCAGTTTTTTTTAGTAGCGGGGTAGAAGTGGCACCCATCGGTGGAAATGCCGGATCACTTCTTTTGGGCCAGCTGTCGATGAATGTTTCTACCATCATTGCGCATAGGGGGAAACCCGGGTTCCTGCATCCCGGCAAGACGAGGGCACCCTCAGGGCGCGGACGGACTACGCGCAATTCGGAACGTACTCCTCAGCTATGAAAAATTGCAACGGATGAGAAGTACTGGATGAAACCTTGGGACAGTTGCACCATCTGAGAACTCTCGGTTAGTCGGTGGATCCAATAGAAAAACGTTGTTCAAATGTTTCGTTGTTTCTATGGGGTCTTGCAGGGCAATGTTACAACCAGCATTAACCGCTTGGAGAATTTTGCCTCTTCGCCTCGCAGCGATGCACGCCCGTGTTGTTACGTCACGAACTTGCGCATGATAGGGGGCGTACTAAACAGTTATGAAAAAGAGCAACTCGCGCGGAGTACAGGAAGTAGCACGAACTAAACAAGTCGGCTTGGACTTGAAAAGGTTTGTCTTTGAAATAATGCTTGACAAGCATAACTGAGTTAGGTATAATCTCAGTATGAAGAGTTGGACACGGGAAGAAATCAGAGAACTGAGGAACGGCATGGGCCTTTCTCAGAGGGCTTTCTCGGAATTTCTCGGCGTCACGGAACAGTATATCTATTACCTTGAAAGGGGGGTGAGAGAACCGAGTCAGACTCTAAGGCTTTTACTAGACTGTGTTGAAGAGAGAGGCAGAAGAATGCGGAAACGGAAAGGAGTGTGAGCCATGGCAAAAGGTCTGTTTAAGCGCGGCGGC
>DASRZP010000013.1 GCA_035686305.1 Thermodesulfovibrionales bacterium
GACAGACACCTGAGGAACTCATCCTCTGCTGTGAAAGGGCCCTGGCACACGCGATCAGCAAAGGCGGCGACAGGGTGGAGGTCTATTCAAGAGATATGGATGAGACCGAAGCTCTGTCATAGTCCTGATCTCTTCCTCGACACCTTCCCGAGCCCCTCGGAAAACCTTGTCACATCTTCCGGGGGATAAGGCAGGGATAGAGTTCGAAAAACTGCCGAATGCCTTCAGACTGCGTACAAGCAGAGGCACCGGGATGAGCTTAACCTGGCAGGAATCTAAGGAGCCAGCCTGCGAAAGCACCGCCAAGCGCCTATAATGATGCCCAACTCCGTTGAGTTTGGGCCGGGGATGAGGTTGATTGCGCCGACAAGATCAAGAAAACATTTTCCCGTCATCCATCGCCTGCGCTTCACTATCTCTTCCTCCATCATGGCAATATGAGCAGCAGGTCCCCCAAAGGCTATTATCCCCAGCTTGAAGAATACCGTTGCCAGCACGACAAGGCTGTCGTTTCTATTTTTCTGCTTGTCGCTATTCAATGACAGAGCCTCGTTACTCGCCACCAACCAAAGACAGGAAGTAATGGTTAAGGATGTACGCCTTGGTAAATGCAATTTTATCACATTGCAATGAAGGATTTTAGTGAAACAGTACCCAAGCAACATACGAGAGGGGTTTGGTGGAGAATGTATAGGTGCAAAATGTTGAACAATCTTATGAGAATCGAGCCGCAGAGCTGTCGCTTTTAAGCGGCCTTTCTCATGTCCGGCCTAAAATGAATTGAGGATCGCCATCACGCCTGGCGCCAACAGTAAGGGTCCCGCGACGTGAACGGGTCAATGCCATGGCTATAGGCTACAGCGAGGCAACCGCCGCAAACGGGACGGATGGCACAGCCATCACAGGCACGACAACCCGATCGGTAGCGCTGCGCTATTGATGACTCATAAATGTCAACAAGCCCTTCGCAGGAGATATTACCAATGTTTGAAGGGAACTTGCGGCATGCGTGAACTTCTCCATCGGGCAGTACGGACAGAAAGTTGAATGCTGCTCCGCACCCGAATCCTGTACACCCTCCGCAGAGACCTGCCTCCTTCTCGCTGAGCACCAGGTTGAAGAGATTGTCCTTCAGCCCGATGACCGGATTGTTCCCTGCTGCTTTCAGGTATGCCCCAAGAAAGTCTTTATAGGCGTCTGGGGGGGGAAGACGGAGAGCACTTCCTTCGCCTACCGAGGAAAGGCGGTTGAAGGTGAAAAGGTCTGTCATGTCATGGACGATCTCTGCAAGAGGGATAACCTGTTTCATGTTGTCTTCGGTAAGGGTGAGCATCACCATAGAGTAGATATCGAGTTCACGGAGTACCTTGAGAAACTCCATGGTGCGCCTGAAATGGCCTGAGCCCCGGATGTGGTCATTATGTTCTTCCAGTCCTTCGAGGCTCACCTGAAAAAATACGGGCTTCTGTATGTTGAGCAATGCCTCGATCTTTTCGCGGGGAGCGGGGTTACCGAGGACCGCCAGCATAAAGCCCCGCTCTGATGCAGCGCGGTAAAGCGTTTCGAAATAATGATACAATAACGGATTTCCCCCTGAGAACGAGACTTGGCCTCGGACATGCATCTTATGGCAGAAATCGGAAAGGTCGTCGAGAATTTTGCTACCGAGCTCCGGGGTTAAAGAAGTCCGGTCACTCCGATCATAGCAGTGCCTGCAATGCAGATCGCAGGCTTGGGTAATGTGCCATTGGAGTGTAAAGGTCTGGGATGAAAGAAAGTTCCCCTCAAAAGGGCTCTTGTCATCGAGAATGAAGTCACGGTTGATTCTTGAGAGAGGAGTCAAGATAATCCCCTCCCCCTTTGCTCTTTCTATTATGGTGTCGATTACCTCCACGGGAATGTTTCCCTTCGCCGCAGCGTCTTTCGGCGAGATTCCCTCGACAAAGAGCTTGAGAACGAGAAGGTCTTCCTTTAATGCCTCTCGGACATGTAAGCGCAAGGTTCTTGGATCTTTCCATACCATGACCACCTCGTTCCCCGCAGTGGGGACAAGACGCCGACCATGATCCTTCGCGTTCAGCAACGTCGGAAGGTTCTTCCACGGAACCTCTATCAGGGTAATCGTGGGGTTGATGCCGATATTTTCGGCAAGAGGCCCGATATCAGATGATGCTACCTCTGCGAGGACAGACTCCAGACGGGCGAGATCGGAAAGATAGCCGGGCAGCCCGAGATCACTCGCCCGGAGTCGTATGATTTCAGAGAGTCTTTCAGGCCCCCCAAGCTCATCGCATGAAGAGACGATCGCTTTCCAGACTTCTGGATCGAGGACCGAGAAACACGACGGGTATGCCGCTGAGAGATTCTCTTCTCGGGATTGCTTCATCTGACGCTTATGCACTTAGACCAAGAGGTAAATGGAAATCAGTGCGCACGGCACTATTCCTTTGATCCGCTTCAGCCACTCTTGCCGGGTTGCTGCTCTTGGCCGGCAGATCCCTTTGCTTTTTCTTTTTCAGTCTGGTCATCCTCCTTCTTGTCCTTTGCATCCTTGTCTTGCTTCGTGCCCTCCGTAATGGTCTTGGCTGGTTTCTTCTCGGTGTCACCTGCACCGGATGAGCCGCTTCAGGCTGCCCCGGCGAAATCAGGGGTGGAGACAATTGCGATGCCCGACAAGAGACCTGCGATGCCGAATCCAGCAAGGATTTTCTTCAAACGGTCTTTGTCCATGGTCTTTCTTCCTCCTCTGAAGAACTTTGTCACAACTGTGGACGATTACCTTTCTCTTAATGCCTACGGCATTACTTCTTTGACCCGCTTCAGCCACTCTGACCCGGCTTCTGCTCAGTCTGCTCCTTTTGGGTGCTCCCGGCGCCCTCTTTCTTAGAGCCTGATCAGCTCGATGAACAGCCCGGAAGAGTAACAGAGGCACTGAGCAAAGCGGCGATGCTGAAACCTGCAAGAATCCGTCTCACGTCTGCCGGATCCATCAAGAACCTCCTTTCTCGATAGTACAGAGCCCTTTCGGTCTCGGTTAAGAACGCCCGGCCAAAGACAAACCCGCCTACCTCTCTACTTGAATGCTATCAGCATCTGGCGTGGACGTCAAGCGAGTTACATGCAATTGGACGACTGTCTTCTCTGATGAGAAATGCCAATTTAGGCCATACTATGCATGATTGTTACAGATTTCAAATATGCAGGTTCCGGAAGGTTATTGAGTGGGGGTCCAATTCTCGGCGGGCTGAAGGTTCCCATCATACTTCCCTGTAGAAGAGCAGTACGAAACCCAGCAGTATCAGGCAGGCTGTCCAGAGAAAACCCGGTATAGGGTTCTTGGGTTCAGGGAGCCGCAGGTCAAGCCACCGCCCGACCCCTATGCCGACTGCCAGAAGACCCATGGCGTTATGAGAGACCTCGATGAGGAAAGCCGACTTGATCGCAAATACGGTGTGGGAATGGGTCAAAAGCAGTGCGCCACCCGTCAGACACATGATGGGAAAGGCAAAATGCCGGCGGGTAGGGGTGAGTTCGCCGGACAGAACGCGCCACTCGAAGAGCGCCAGACCCGCAACGAGAAGCGTCGCGACCCTGTGCTGGAGCACTTCCGGGATGACGAGCGTCTGCCAGAATCCTTCATTGCCAAGGGGCCAACCCTTCGGTTCGCCTAAGAGGATGAGAAAAACTGCCAGGAGGAGGAAGAAGAGAGGCCAGTGGCGTGCAAAGCGCACCCTTCCAACACGATCGAGCATGGCACAAATACCTGCGACCACTACGATCAGACCCGATACATTATGGTTAAAGTCACTTTGTATCCTGTCCAAGACACTCGGCAGGGCAAGGGGGTCGAAAGACGAGGAGGCCCTCATGAGCATCTCCTGATGCGGGGGAGGGACAAATTGCGGAAACTTGGGCAAGAATACCTGCAGCACCTCGAGAGCTGATGCGCGCTCTGCAAGCACGTCGACTGCAGGCGGCTGCGAAGTGAGAGCCGCGGCAGCGAGGAGGATGATCATGGCAATCCACATTTCGCCTTCAATAAAGGCGGGAACCAGTTCTGAAATGTTCCTATCGTCTCCTCGCATCCACAAACGTACACTGAAGAAATTGAGCGAGCCCAAGCATAAGGCTAAGAGAAGGAGAGATGCTTTTGTGACGACCATCGCCCCATACGCCGTGCCGACCAATCCCGTCCAGTCCCCTACGTAACGGAGGCTAAGATAAAGTGCTGCCGCCGTGAGCGTGCCGATAGAAAGTATCGCTATACGGGAAAAACGTGCGACCATAGCAGGCCAAAGTCTGATCCCCCCAGGGGAGCTTCGCACAGGTCCTCCCAGCACTGCAAGATGAAGCAGACCTCCTGCCCACACCGAGGCGCTCAACTGGTGGAGAACCGTGACTGCCATGAGCGGAGCGACATGATCAAGCTGACCTACCGCATGCACCAGCCAAGCACCACCTATTACAAGGATGACCGAAATGACCGTCATCGCCACCCAGCCAAAGATCGAAGCAGGTCGTTTGAGAAGCCAAATGGCCACAGTCATCAGGGAGAGGCCCATGGCGGCATGGAGCAAGCCGGCACGTGCAAAATGCGTCGCGAGAAACTCGTTGAGCGGCCAGCGCCCCATCTCATCGGCCAGGACCCAGGGCTCTATGGTCAGTACGATCACCTGCGCAAGAGCGACGAGGCCGCCGCCACAGGCAATAAGGGCAAGGGAAGCCTTCAGTCCCCGCGCGATCTGAGGGTCACCCCTGTCCAACGGTCTGAGGACTGCAAGGCAGAAAAGGACTCCTCCGACGGCCGATGCCAGACCGATGAGTACCAGTGATTTCAGAAGAACTTCGAGGAAGCCTGCAAGAAATATCATAAACTCATGGTGTGCCAACAACACGGAAGCGGAGAACTCCCGAGGTGGCGTGACCGTCTGTTGAAAGAATCTTATAACGGAGGATATAGTTGTCCGGTTCGAGATCGGGTAGTTGAATCACAAGACGCTCGGGAGCTTCACTGCCGTATTTCTTTGTTTGTTCTGGTAGCCGGATAATGCGGCCATTGCCCGTCGTGAGGCTAAATCTGGCAAGGGACTTCTCAATTTTTTCATTAAAGCGGAGCGCCACTTCTCTTGGAGCGCTCGTAAGGACTTCTCCATCCTTTGGGGAAGATTCAATCACCAGTGCGTGCGCATAGGCAAACCCGGTATCCGACCAAAGAGTCAGTAAGACGATAACCATTTGCCAGAGAACCTTGATAGTCATGGCACAGCCCGTTGACATGTTCACTCCCCAACGAAGATATGAAGAAGACCATTTTCAGATTTCACTTGCATTATAGCGTGCCTGAATATTCATTGCAAATAGAGAGGTGAATACTGAGAAAATTAGCGGCAGACACCTAATCCGTGAAATATCGATAACGAAAGCTTAGAAGGAGGCGGACCCTTTCCCGAGGAGTTCCCTGGCGATGATGAGCCTCATGATGTTCTGTGCGCCTTCGGCGCCTGCAACGTAAGAGGCTACGCCTCTCACCCCGCGTTCAATTCCGGCCTCCTTCGTATATCCATATGCGCCCAACCAGGTCATCACGTTCTTCATAATATCGAAGGCGACGGTGGGAGCGGTAAGTTTGGCAGCTGCAACGGCCTTGTTGATCTCCCCGTGGCCGAACCTGTTTTCCGAATACATCCTCTCGATCATCCATGCAGCCTTATACACGAGAAGCCTCGCCGACTCGAGTCTCGCGTAATCCTCTGCAAGTTGAAACTGAATTCCCTCAAAAGATGCGAGAGGTGCTGAAAAGGCTTTTCGTCTCTTTACGTGTTCCATGCCGAGTTCCAGCGCCTTTTCAGCCGCGCCGATACAGGCCGCAGCTACAAGTGTCCGGCTGCAGTTGAACCCTTCCATGGCATAATAAAATCCACTGTTCCACTCACCAATGAGGTAATAATCCGGTATCTCAACATTCTTTATCTCTATGAAGCCGTTCGATATGCCTTCCCTTCCCATCTGTCTGCTCGTGGTCACGGTAATCCCCGGCATGTCCTTTATCGGGAGGTAGCAGAGCGAGAGCCCTTTGTGGCCGAGCTGCCGGTCTGTCTTTACGACGGTAACATAGCCGCCTCCATACCGGGCCGCCTCTTTCACTCCGCTTATGTATGCCTTTGTGCCGTTTATGAGGAGTGTTCTGTCCCTCTTTTCCATCCGTGTGGAGAGGGAAGCGATATCAGAGCCTCCCGTCGGTTCTGTCGAGGCTATCCCGAGGAATGTCTGTCCCTGTGTCACATGGGGCAGGATCTCTTCTTTCGCCTTCTTGCTGCCGTATCTCTCGAAGAGAAAACCCCATCCTGCCTCGACGAGATAATAGACGGCAACGGCCATGGTCATGTCGGCACGGGCGATCTCCTCTGCTGCGATAGATGCAGAGACCAAACCGGCCTCTGCCCCGCCATACTCCCTGGAAACCGTTATCCCGAGCAGCCCATGGGCAGCCATCCCCTCAAGGATCCCACGGGGGATCTTGCCTCGCTCGTCAATCTCGCGCGTCCTGGGGGCAATCTGTTCTTCGCAGAAATCCCTGATGGACCTTCTGAAACGTTCCTGTTCCGCGGTAAAAGAGAAATCCATGAATTAAGGATCCTCCCATTGCTTCACATAATCTGAAATTGCTATATAATGTTACTAACACTATACCAAAGAAGATTGTCGAGAGCCAGGAATATCCTCCGGAGCGAGGGGGGAAGAAATTCATGAGTCGTGACATGCATTCTCATTGTTCTGCAATCTCCTCAAGGATACTCTGCATCGTTTCCAAGGTGACGGATCATGCATGAAGAAGCGGTCATCATTAGCGCGGTAAGGACCCCAATCGGCAAGTATGGTCGTGCATTCAGGGACGTCCCGGCCCAGCGGCTCGGCACGATTGTGGTAAAGTCTGCGATTGAGAAGGCAGGCATAGACCCCATAGATGTAGGGGAAGTGATCATGGGAAACGTGATCTCAGCAGGGTTGGGCCAGAATCCTGCGCGCCAGGTAGCGATCCATGCGGGAATCCCCGCGGAAACAGGCGCATTCACGGTGAACAAAGTATGCGGCTCTGGCCTCAAGGCAGTAATGCTCGCTGCCCAGGCGATAAGAGCAGGTACTGCCGACATTGTCGTTGCCGGGGGGATGGAGAATATGAGTGCTGCGCCCCACCTGCTCAAAGGCCTGAGGTGGGGCATCAAGTTCGGAGACCTGTCCGTTACCGACGCCATGATCTACGACGGTTTATGGGAACTCTTCAACGGGTACCACATGGGAGTCACCGGGGAAAGGGTGGCCGAGAAATACGGCGTAACGAGACAGGAGGCGGATGAATACAGCCTGATGAGCCATCAAAGGGCCTTGGCCGCCACGAAGAGCGGAGCGTTCACCGAAGAGATAACCCCTGTCGAAGCAGCAGGCGCGATGATCTCGAAGGACGAGTGTATCAGGGAAGACACTACAATCGAGAAGCTCGGAACACTCTCCCCTGTCTTCAAGAAGGACGGGGTCCTCACCGCCGGAAACAGCTCCCAGCTCAGCGACGGTGCAGCAGCGATTGTGGTGACTTCTCAGAAAAGAGCGGAAGGGCTCGGCATAAGGCCCCTTGCACGCATTGTCCACTCCACAGTCGGAGGTACGCTGCCGGCTGACGTGATGGAGGCCCCGATCCCAACGGTCAGGAAACTCCTCAGAGATAAGGGTTTCACCATAGACGACATGGACCTGATCGAATACAATGAGGCCTATGCCACCTCCTCGATCGTTGTCGCCAGGGAATTGGGAATCGATCTCAGGAAGTTCAATGTAAACGGCGGGGCCGTTGGGCTCGGACATCCGATTGGGTGCAGCGGCGCGAGGATATTGGTGACGCTCCTCCATGGCCTGAAGGAGAGGGGCCTCAGGAGAGGATTGGCTACCCTTTGCATGGGCGGAGGGAACGCGCTCGCGATGGTCGTCGAGCGGTAGTGAGATTAGACCCGAGTTGTTCGAAAACAGGGAGAGCACGCGTAGGCAGCAAGAAGGATCACAAGGGTAAACAGTGTTCTATAGAAGGGAGCAGAGGAACATCATCGGGATGCTTGTCCCTGAGGCTGACAAGTATCATCAGCTTCTCGAAGCGATCGGGGAGTTTGCAGAGAAAGAGTTGCTGCCAGGTGCGAAGAAAATAGACAGGGAGGGGATGTTTCCCAGGGAGAATCTCGAAAAGGTCGTCGAGCATGGGATCATGGCGCTCCCTTTTCCCGAGGAATATGATGGTTCCGGATTTCCCTTCCCTGTTTATGTCGCCGCCCTGGAGATGCTCTCAAAGGCATGTGCGAATACCGCCCTTCAGGTCTCTGTCCAGGGGATGATCTGCGAGGGTATCAGGCTCTTCGGCGATGAGTCCCAGAGGCAGAGGTTTCTCAGGGAAGAGGGGCTTGTGGAGGGAAGACGTCTCATTGCCTTCGCACTCACAGAGCCCTGCTGCGGCTCTGATGCAAAGGCGATAGAGACCGAGGCCCTTCCTTCGGAAAAGGGGTATGTCCTGAACGGAACAAAGACTCTGATAACGAATCCCGGAGAAGCTGATTTCATCCTCGTCTTTGCAAGGACCGGACAGGGCATCTCATCGTTCATCGTGCCGAAAGAGACGAGCGGACTGAGGGTGATGAAGGACATCCCGAAACTCGGGTTCAGGGGCAATACCCTGTCCGCCCTTCACTTCGATGAATGCGAGGTGGAAAGGGAGAACCTTCTCGGGCAAGAGGGGAGGGGGCTTGAGTACTCAAAGCAGATCCTCAATTCCGGAAGAATGACGATCGCGGCGATCGGCGTCGGCATTGCGCAGGCTGCCTATGAAAAGGCCCTTTCCTACAGCAGGAAGAGGAAGACCTTTGGTTCGAGCATTTCTCATTTTCAACTCGTGCAGGAGAAGCTGTCGGACGTAGTTACCGATATCAACGCGGCGAGGCTCCTCACCTGCTATGCGGCTGTTCTGAAGGATAGAGGAAGAGATATTGCATCTGCGGCTTCCCAGGCAAAACTCTTCAGCTCGGAGATGGCAATACGGACATGCGATGCAGCCATACAGATTCATGGCGGCTACGGATACATTGACGAGTTCGATGTGCACAGGCACTGGCGTGATGCGAGGCTCCTCACGATCGGGGAAGGGACCTCCGATATGTTGAGGCTGCTGATAGCGCATCTGGCATTGAAGGAGCTGTAGATGGCGAGGTTGAACCTGTAGAATGCGCGAGGTCGTTATGGGTGTGCGAAGAATTGCGGTGATTGGGGCGGGGACGATGGGAGGCGGCATTTCCGAAGTTGCTGCACGGAGCGGGTACGAGGTGGTCCTTAAGGATATGAGTGAAGAATACGTGGGTGCAGGGCTCGCGAGGATAAGAGGCAGACTCGACAAGAGGGTAGCAGAACGGAAGATCGGGGCAGAAGAGAGAGAGAGGATCCTGGCGAACATAAGAACCACCACAGATCTCAAAGAGTGTGCGGAGGCAGATCTCGTCATCGAAGCGGTGATTGAACAAGAGGAGACAAAGAGGGAGATCTTTCAGGAGCTTGATGTCCTATGCCCGGAAGACACCATCTTTTCGACGAACACCTCTGCGATTTCGATAACGAGGCTGGGAGGGGCGACGAAAAGGCCCGGCAGGTTCATTGGCATGCATTTCATGAACCCCGCCTATATCATGAAACTCGTAGAGGTCGTGAGGGGACTCCGCACATCGGAAGAGACGGTGAAGACGATCATTGGAGTCTCAGAAAAGATGGGGAAGACAGCGGTCGTGGTAAAGGACTTCCCTGCCTTTATCTCGAGCCGGCTTATCATGCATGTGGTGAATGAAGCGATCTTCGCTCTGCAAGAGGAAGTGGCCTCGCGCGACAGTATCGATACGATCATGAAACTCGGCGCACACCATCCGATGGGGCCCCTCGAACTCGCTGATCTCATGGGCCTTGACATATGCCTCGCGACGCTTGAACTCCTCCATGCCGAACTCGGGGAGAAATACCGGCCCTGTGTGCTGCTGCGGCAGATGGTTGCTGCGGGGAAACTGGGAAGAAAGAGCCGTGAAGGGTTCTATGAGTATCAATAAGAACGTGGGCATTGAGAAAAGAGACGGAATCGCGTTCATTATCATGAAAAGGTCTGAGACCCTGAATGTCCTCAGCACGGAGATGCTTCAGGATCTTGGAGATTCATTTGTCGGAATCGAGAATGATGGTGAAACAAGAGTCGTTATCATAACCGGCGAGAAAAAATTCTCCGCAGGGGCTGATATCAGAGAGCTGAAAGACAAGAGTCCTGAGGAAGCGGCAGCCTTTGCACGACTCGCCCACGGAGTCTTTAAGCAGATCGAAACCATGGGTAAACCGGTCATCGCTGCCGTCAATGGCTTCGCACTGGGAGGCGGATGCGAACTGGCTCTTGCGTGCGACATTCGGATGGCGGCTGAGAATGCAAAGTTCGGCCAGCCCGAGATCAACCTCGGACTCATACCCTGCTTCGGGGGAACACAGAGGCTTCCGCGACTCATAGGCATAGGAAGGGCAATGGAGTTAATCCTGACTGGCAGGATGATTGATGGAAAGACTGCAGAGTCTGTCGGCCTCGTGAACAGGGCAGTGCGGGAGGAAGAACTGATGGGACAGGCAGAAGAGACGGCCCGGATCCTGGCCAGAAAGAGTCCCATAGCCCTGAGAATGGCAAAGAGGTTGATTAACAGGCATCTCGATATCGAGAGAGGGCTCGAGATGGAGATAGCTTCCATTGTCGAATGCTATAGCTATCATGACTATGTGGAGGGTATTGCGGCCTTCCTCGAAAAGAGAGAGGCGAGATTTGAAGGCAGGTGACACTGTGGAGGTTGCCATATGACTGAGATCACAAGGAACTTCATAAACGGCGAGTGGCAGGAGGCATTTACAGGCCTCCATTTTGAGAACAGGAATCCTGCTGATACCGATGAGTTGGTCGGAGTTGTGACTAGGTCAGGGAAGGAAGATGTTGATAAGGCGGTGAAGGCAGCGCGTGAGTCATACGGGACATGGAGACTCATCCCTGCGCCACGGAGAGGCGAGATTCTCTTCAAGGCAGCCGAAATCCTGTCAAAGAGGAAAAGGGAACTGGGAGAGATCGAGACGCGGGAGATGGGCAAGACCCTTAAAGAAGGTTTGGGAGATGTCCAGGAAGCTATCGACATGGCCTACTATATGGCTGGCGAGGGGAGAAGACTTTCGGGGGAGACAATTCCCTCGGAACTCCCGAACAAGGAGTGCCGGTCAGTTCGCGTCCCTCTCGGCGTGTGTGGGCTTATCACTCCCTGGAATTTTCCGATAGCCATTCCTGCATGGAAGATCATGCCTGCCCTTGTCTCGGGAAATACGGTAGTCTTCAAGCCGAGCAGTTATACTTCGATATCGGCTGCCAGGCTTGTTGAGATCCTTGAGGAGGCGGGCCTGCCGAGGGGCATCGTTAACCTCGTTCATGGGAGAGGTGAGGAGATCGGTGCGTACCTTGCTTCTCATCCTGATATGGATGCCCTTTCTTTCACGGGTTCCACGGCTGTGGGAGAGAGGCTTGCGGCAAGAGGCGTTGAATTCGGGAAAAAGGTCTCCTGTGAGATGGGAGGGAAGAACGCCATTATCGTTATGGATGACGCCGACATGGAACTGGCCATGGAAGGCGCTGTGTGGGGCGGCTTTGGGACCACAGGACAGCGGTGCACTGCAGCAAGCAGGGTGGTTGTTCATGAGCATGTGTATGACCGGTTCCTTCAGATGTTCACGAGGGCTACATCAAGGTTAAGGCTCGGGAACGGCCTGTTCGAGGAGACCGATGTGGGTCCTCTGATCAACCGTGCCCAGATGGAGAAGACCCTCAACTACATAGAGATAGGAAAGAGAGAAGGCGCAAAGCTCCTTACCGGAGGAAAGGCATACGAGGAAGGGGATTGTGCGAGGGGCTACTTTATCGAGCCCACCATATTCTCCGATGTACATCCTGAGATGAGAATCGCCCAGGAAGAGATATTCGGGCCCGTTGTGGCTGTGATGAAGGCGAGGGACCTGGAGGACGCAATAGCGATCGTGAACGCCACGAAGTACGGTCTCGTCTCTGCGATCTATACCAGCGATATTAACAGATCAGCTATCGCTGAAAGGGAACTTGATACGGGCATTGTCTATATCAATGCCTCGACCATCGGCGCAGAGATCCAGCTTCCCTTTGGCGGGACAAAGAAGAGTGGTATCGGGCAGAGAGAGGCAGGCGGCAGGGGCGGCGCCCTCGATATGTTTACCAAGTGGAAGGTCATCTACCGGGACTTTAGCGGCAGGCTCCAGAAGGCCCAGATAGACCGATAGGAGAGAAGACGTTGAAAGATGATCTCATGGGAAGGGCAAAAAAAGTCCTGACACCTGCACTAAGGATCCATACGGACTTCGTGGTCAGAAGGGCCAGGGGTGTTTACGTGGAAGACGAGACCGGGAAGAAGTATATGGATTTTTCCTCGGGGCTTGCGACCACCAATATCGGCCATAACCACCCGCAGGTTGTTGAGGCGATAAAGAGACAGGCTGATGCCCTCATCCATTCAGGCTGCATCTTCTACTATGAACCCCTAACCGTTCTCCCGGAGATGCTCAGGAGGGTGACACCTCAAGGTATTGATATGTTCTTCTTCGGCAACTCAGGGGCCGAGGCTGTGGAAGGATCGCTCAAACTCGCAAGATTCTTTACGGGACGTCAGGGGATCATCGCCTTTACCGGTTCTTTTCATGGGAGGACTTTCGGGGCGATGAGTCTCACCACATCGAGCATTCGTTACCGCCGGCAGTACCAGCCCTTTGTTCCCTCTATTTACCATTCACCGTACCCTTATTGCTATCGCTGTTTTTTCGGCCAGAGGCGGGAAACCTGTTCCCTCGACTGCTTCGAATATCTCGAAAGACTTTTGAAGCTCCTTATCCACCCCGAGGAGATCGCGTGCATCATCATCGAGCCTGTCCTCGGAGAAGGCGGGTATGTGGTCCCTCCAGAAGAGTTTCTCAGGAACCTCAGGGCCCTCTGTGACAGATGGGGGATCCTCCTCATCCTCGATGAGGTCCAGTCAGGGATTGGGAGGACCGGAAGGTGGTTTGCCGCCGAGCACTTCGGAGTTGCTCCTGATATCATGACGATTGCCAAAGGGATCGCTTCCGGCATGCCCTTAAGTGCGGTGGCCTCGAGAAGAAAGATTATGTCAACATGGCCAGCCGGCGCCCACGGAACAACCTTCGGCGGAAATCCTGTCTCCTGTGCCGCTTCCATTGCTACGCTCGAGGTCATCGAAAGAGAGGGCCTTCTTGAAAACGCCGAAAATGTGGGGAGATATGCGCTGGAACGATTGAAGACCATGAAAGAAACGTATCCCTGCATAGGAGACGTGAGGGGGCTCGGGCTCATGATCGGCATAGAGTTTGTGAAAGAGGACGGCAGCCCATTCACCGAAGGACTGAAGAAGGTTATCGATTACTGTCTGGGGAAGGGATTGATCCTGATAGAATGCGGAGTGGACAAGAACATCATAAGATTGGCACCTCCCTTGATCATTAAGGAGGAGGAGATGGAGAAAGGGCTTGATATCTTGAAAGAGGCGATGAAGATGGAGATGAAGAGGCAGAGGAAGAAGAGAGGCTAAGGTCTCCTGTTCTCAACCTCAGTCTCTTAACCTTAGTATGAAGTACAACTGTCAGGCAGGCACGGATCGAAGCCTTGTACATGCGATGAAGTTCCGATAGCGAGATACTTGGGGGACTTCACCGAGAGTGACCTCCCGCATTGAGCATACAGCGGTAGTCGGCGACCATCAACGGTATCGCAATACAAGGCTTCTCACCATGCCTGTCTGCCCGAAAAAGATAGCTCCGTGCAACGGGAAGTAAACTTCGGGGTCGACGTCCGACCCCTGAGAGGAGACCGATGAATAATCTCGGTTAAAGGCAGGGGAGATGAAAAAAGAACGGGTTATCATCATGGGTGCGGGGGGAAGGGATTTCCATAATTTCAATTCCTTTTTCCGGGACAAGGAGTCATATGAGGTGGTGGCCTTTACCGCTGCACAGATCCCCTTCATCGAAAACAGGACCTATCCTCATGAACTCGCGGGAGCACGTTATCCGAGGGGCATCCCCATTTATCCGGAAGAAATCCTCGATACCCTTATCAGGGAACATGGGGCAACAACAGCCGTCTTTTCATACAGCGATGTCTCCTACGATGAAGTCATGCATCGGGCATCGAGGGCACTCTCTCGTGGTGCTGACTTTCTCCTCCTCAGTCCTGAAAAGACGATGCTCGAATCAAAGGTGCCGGTCATCTCTGTCTGCGCAGTGAGGACCGGCTGCGGCAAGTCTGTCATCACAAAGAAGCTCGCAGGCCTCTTCAAGGAAAAGGGGATCAACGTCTCCGTGCTGCGACATCCCATGGCCTACTGCGATTTTGTCCCGACAAAAAAGTTCTCTGCAAGAGAGGATATCGACCGGCGGACCTGCACCATCGAAGAGAGGGAAGAGTTTGAGCCTCTCGTCGAGAAGGGTATCACCGTGTACGCCGGCATTGACTACAGAAGGGTCCTTGATGAGGCAGAAAAAGACTCCCGGGTCATCATATGGGACGGCGGGAACAATGACGTTCCTTTCATATCTCCTGACTTTGAGATCGTGCTCCTCGATGCATTGAGGCCGGGCCATGAAAGGCTCTTTTATCCCGGCGAGGTAAACCTCAGAAGGGGTAACCTCCTCATCATAACAAAAGTGAATGAAGCAAAGAAGGTTGATCTTGAACAGATACGAAGCGCTGTCATGAAGGAAAATCCAGATGCCGGAGTCCTTGAAGCGCCGTCGGTCTTTACCCTCAGTGACTACCGTCTGGTACAGAATAGAGAGGCCCTTGTTATTGAGGACGGGCCGACCATCACCCACGGAGGCATGCCTTATGGAGCGGGAGTATCGTCATCAAGAGAATGGGTATCTGGGTTTATTGATCCCCGGCCCTATGCTGTCGGTTCGATCAGAGAGACCTATGCCAGGTATCCCCACATAGGCCCCGTACTCCCTGCAATGGGGTATTCAGAAAGGCAGATAAGGGAGCTTGAAGAGACGATCGCCAGGGTCCCTTCCGCTGTTGTCATCATAGCGACCCCCGTTGATTTGCGGAGGTTCATGACGATAGAGAAACCGACGGTGAGGGTCTTTTATGATTTTGATATCAATTTGAACGGCGTGGTGGAGTCTTTCGTCAAAGATCATGCCCTTTAACAGCACCGTGCTTATAGCCCTTGGTGGAAATGCCCTCATCCTTCCTGGCGAGAAAGGATACATCGAGCAACAATTCAGCCATACCAATGCCTGCATGAGGCCGATAGCGGCCTTGATTTCCCGTGGGGTGCGAATGGTCATCACCCACGGCAACGGCCCCATTGTCGGGAATATTTTGCTGAGGAATGAATGTGCGAAGGGCTACATACCTCCCATGCCCCTTTATATCTGCGTCGCCGACAGCCAGGGAGGAATAGGCGCGATGATGGCGGAGAGCTTGCAATCTGAACTGAAAAGACTCGGTATGAACAGGGCTGTTGCGGCAATTATTACCCATGTTCTCGTGGACGGGAATGATCCGGCCTTCAGAGAACCGACAAAACCTATAGGTCCTCACTACTCCGACGATGAGGCCCGTAAGCACGTTGAGCAGGGATGGGTGATGCGTAAGATACCGGGGAGAGGCTGGAGGAGGCTCGTCCCATCTCCAAGACCCGGGAGGATTATAGAGCTTGAGGCGATCAAGATCTCTTTTGAAAACGGCATTGTTCCCATCGCCTCAGGCGGCGGGGGAGTTCCCGTTGTAGAAGAAGATGGAAGAATAAAGGGCACAGATGCAGTCATAGACAAAGACCTCTCCGCGAGCCTCCTTGCCCGCGAGCTCTGTCTGGACAAGTTCATAGTGCTTACCGATGTGGACGGCGTATATCTAAACTGGGAAGGTGAGCATAAACAAAGACTTGAAAATCTCAGCATGAAAGATGCAAAGAGACATCTTCTCGAAGGCCAGTTCCCCCGTGGGAGCATGGGGCCAAAGATAGAGGCTGCGATCCAGTTTCTCGAGTCAGGAGGAAAAGAGGTGATAATCGCGAGACCTGAAGAAATGGTGGAGGCCATGGAGGGCAAGGCCGGCACAAGGATTACAGCCTGAAGGATTCCGGCAGCTGTCAGCGTATGTAAGCGTCAGTCACGTATCTTCTCATCATCCTGTGGGAGTTGAAGTAGTATGCGTTCTTCCCGATGGCGTTCTGCATGATCCTTATCCATGTGGCCCTGTCATTGTAGTACGTCGGCAGAATGGCATGTTCGAGTTTGTTATAGAGGTCTTCCGAGTCCTGGGCATTGTCGCCGCCGCCTTCTGAGACATGGCTTTCTGAAGGATAGGGGCCGATTGCCCACCCGGTAAAGCCTTCGATGTGACCCTCTATCCACCAGCCATCGAGGACGCTGAAATTGGGTACGCCGTTATGGGTGGCCTTCATGCCGCTCGTGCCTGAGGCTTCGAGGGGTCTCATCGGCGTGTTCAGCCATACGTCAACCCCTGATACGAGTTTCAGCGCCATATCCATGTTGTAGTTAGGGAGATAGGCTATGGTGATGCTTCCCCTGAGCTTCTCCTTGATAACGTAGATCTTTTCTATCAGCCACTTCCCTGTCTCGTCCCGGGGATGTGCCTTTCCGGCGTAGACGATCTGGAGCCTGCCCGAACCGATTCTCTGGAGCCTTTCGATATCTGTGAAGAGGAGGTCTGCCCTTTTGTATGCAGTCGCCCTTCGGGCGAACCCGAGGGTGAAGATGGCGGGATCGAGGATTGTTCCGGTTTCTGCCTTGACAAAATCTGCCAAATCCTTCTTCGCCTCCCTATGGGCCGCCCAGATCTCCTCATCAGGAATGCGGCCGATTCTCACAAAGAGTTCAGGTTCATTTGCCCAGCCCGGGAGATACTTGTCGTAGATCCTTTTGAAACTGTCACAGGTCCATGTATAGGAATGGACGCCATTTGTTATGGAGTGTATCTCATATCCGGGGAACATGTTCTTGGATACCTCACCATGTTTCTTGGCGACTCCGTTGACGTATTCGCTCAAATTCAGTGCGAGGAGGGTCATATTCATATGGTCCCTGCCTGCGAGATCCTTCAGGACACTGATGGGAATAGGTTCACCGAGGACCCTCTCAACAAGATCATAGGGAAACTTGTCATGCCCTGCCTCGACAGGGGTATGGGTAGTGAAGACGCAGAGGTCCTTTACCCTTTCGACATCCCATACGAGGCGCTCGTCCCATACCTCTTCGATATCCCTCTTGTGCTCCTTGAGGAGTTCAAGGGAGAGGAGGCTTGCATGGCCTTCGTTCATGTGATATTTCTTTATTACAAACCCTAGCCTGTTCAACATCCTCACCCCGCCGATGCCGAGGACGATCTCCTGCTTCAGCCTGTAGGCCTTATCACCACCATAGAGATGGGAGGTGATCTCCCTGTCGTCAGCTGCGTTGGCCGGGTCGTCGGTGTCGAGATAGAAGAGGGGCACGCTTCCGCCGGTGAGGCTCTTCACCTCGTAGAGCCACGTCCGTACTGTGACATCCCGTCCTTCTATCTCGACCGTTATCCGTTCAGGAAGGAGCTCCATGAATTTCGATATGTCCCATTCTTCGGACTCTTCCCTCTGCCTTCCTTTTTCATCGAGGACCTGTCTGAAATAACCCTTCTTGCTGATGAGCGTCACCCCGACCATAGGAAGCCTGAGGTCTGCCGCTGACTTGATGGTATCTCCTGCGAGCACTCCAAGTCCGCCGCTGTATGAGGGGATCTCTCTTCTGATGCCTATCTCCATCGAGAAGTAGGCGATCTTCGGGTCCTTGGTGAAATGCTCTAAACGATCACGATTGGGGTTCATAGCGCCATCCCTTGTTCAGCATCATCGTCTCCGTCCCATGAGACGGATCAGTCTGGAGAGAATATATAGCATATAGGACATTCTTCTGTCTATGCTTCGGGCATCTCGACGAAACATCTCCTATGATAACACTTCGACGTTCAACACTTCATCCGCGATCTCACGGTGCATGGAACAGATCTGCCGCTCCCGGGGTCACGCTTCTCGAAGGGATGGCGGAAGATAGGCCAAAAGAGAGGCCGCGGCTTTCACAACGGATCATCAAGCGACATGGTAGTTAAAGTTTTCTTTCGTCATGCCGATGAGATACATAAGGAGTCACAGCATGGACCCGGAGAGAATGAAAGAGATCGTCGAAATCCTCATGGAGAGTACGTTCTATTTTGATCTCAGCCTTGAGGAGCGACACTATCTTATCCGCCATATCCTCGCCATATCATTGACTCCGTAAGGAGTGACCTGGATTCTTTATCCCTGGACATCAGAATGATCTTCTTCCGTGGCCCCATGGTCCCTCCCTGCTTTCTTCCGGTCGTTGACCCAGACCTTCAAAAAATAATTATGGTAGAATGGATAAAATGAAAAAGGGGAAGGGCAAAGTCTATCTTGTCGGGGCTGGTCCCGGCGATATCGGTCTTCTCACGGTGAAGGGTCTGAAGTGTCTCCAGAAGGCTGAGGTCGTTGTCTACGATCTGCATTTGAACGCACAGGTGCTCAATTATATCAATCACGATGCGGAATTTATCTATGCAGGCAAAAGCGGCGGCCATCACGCCATGACACAGGAAGAGATCAACAAGGTCCTTGTTGCGAAGGCCCTCGAAGGCAAGACCGTCTGCAGGCTGAAGGGCGGTGACCCTTTTGTCTTCGGCCGCGGCGGCGAGGAGGCGGTGGAACTCGTTCAAAAGGGCATTGAGTTCGAAGTAGTCCCCGGCGTCAGTTCATCGGTGGCTGCACCTGCCTATGCCGGCATCCCCCTGACGCACCGGCTCTATTCTTCCTCCTTTGCCGTGATCCCCGGGTACGAAGACACGACCAAGGAAGCATCATCGATAGACTGGACGAGACTCGCAACAGGCGTCGGGACCCTTGTGATCCTCATGGCGGTAAAGAACCTCGATATGCTTGTCCGGAAGCTCATCGAGAACGGCAGGAACCCTGCGACACCCGTTGCAGTTGTGAGATGGGGGACACGACCTGACCAGAAGACGATTGTGAGCACGTTGAAAGAGATCGTTTCCGAGGTGAAGGAGCGGGAGATAAAGCCCCCGGCCGTCGTTGTCATCGGCGAGGTTGTGCGGCTGCGGGAAACTCTTCAATGGTACGAGAAGAAGCCTCTCTTCGGCCATCGGGTCCTTGTGACAAGGGAACATTCCTCAGGGTTCGAACCTCTTGAAGAGTTGGGAGCCGAGATACTCGAATTCCCCACCATCGAGATCGTCCCTCCCCTGAGCTATGATGAACTCGATGCATCGATTGGAAAGATATCTTCCTATGACTGGCTGATATTCACGAGTGCAAATGGGGTCAAATATTTCCTCCGGAGGTTCTTTGAACTCGACAGGGACATACGGGACTTGAAGGGCATAAAGATATGCGCAATCGGCACGAAGACGGCAGCAGAGATAAAGAGATACGGCATGAAGGTCGACCGTGTGCCGGAAGAATTCAGGGCAGAAGGGTTGATCGAGACCTTCGCGCTAGAAGACGGAAAGGAGAAGACAGAGAAGAGACTGGAGGGGATGAAGTTTCTCCTGCCTCGGGCAGAGACCGCGCGGGAGCTCTTTCCTGAAAAGGTAAGAGAACTGGGAGGGGAAATCGACGTCCCGCCTGTTTATCGGGCGGTGAAGCCCGAGCTTCACGGAAGAAGGCTGAAGAGGTTCCTGAAGGAGGGAAGAATAACGATCGCGACCTTTACGAGTGCGGCCACCTTTACGAATTTTGTCGAGATCATCGGTGATGAGGCGCTCGACTTCTTAAAGGGCGTCACAGTCGCTGCCATCGGGCCTGTTACGGCGAGGACCATAGAAAAGGCGGGGCTGAACGTTCATATCATGCCGAAGGAGGCGACCATTGAGGCCATGGTGGCAGAGATCATAAGAGAGAAAAGCAAGAGTTGAGGTGAAGAGGAACGCCCCTGCGTAACCTTACTTCACTGGAAGCACCGTCCGAAGTCGATTATTTGTAGTTGCCACTACTTGACCTCCCTGACAATGTCCGAAACAGTTGGGCCGTGGAGTACACCGAGACTGGTGCAATTTTGGTACAGGATCGCTTTCCGAAAGAGACCTTCTCTCCTCGGAAGATCACGGTTGGATGGCACATGTCTTATTTACATATCGAGGGAATGAGAGGGGAGCTCTTCAAATATGAAAGAAAAAGAACGGATGCCGGCATCCCCGCCGACATCCGCAGTTACCATGGCCTTATTTTGCGTATTTGTCAGGGTTCTTTCTGAAGTCATCGATACAGGACATACAGCAGAAGTAGTAACTCTTGCCTTTGT
This sequence comes from Thermodesulfovibrionales bacterium, assembly GCA_035686305.1. Classification (NCBI taxonomy): domain Bacteria; kingdom Pseudomonadati; phylum Nitrospirota; class Thermodesulfovibrionia; order Thermodesulfovibrionales; species Thermodesulfovibrionales bacterium. Next base: position 20,506 of record DASRZP010000013.1, read on the forward strand.
AATCAATAACCGGCGTGTCCGCTGCTACCTGAAATTTAGAGTTGCTGACAGGACACATCTCGGACTTTCCGATCTCGTCTTTTGTCGGCTGACGAAGAGGCAGCTCTCCTGATGCAGCATATTTGGTGGGATTCTTCTTAAAATCTCCCACGCAATGGGGGCAGCAGAAGTAATAACTCTTGCCTTTGTAATCGATTACCGGCGTGTCCTTTCTGACTTCAAATTTCACGTTCATAACAGGACAATTGACCATCCTGCCGATCTCATCTTTAGTCGCCTTACGTTCCTTCATGTCATCGGCCTGAATCGTTCCTGCAAGGCCGAAAATGAAGAGCAACGCAACGATCAAAGTAATCTGTCTGGCTATTTTCATTCTCTTTCACCTCCTTTCTCGCAAGACTACACATCAAAAAACAGGGAACGTTAACAACGCTAACCCATGCCTAAAGGCTTTAGTAATGCTTCGCCAAGTCAGTTTAAGTGTATGTGAGAACCTCGCCAAAACGTTTGTTTAATGGAATATAGTCGCTCCCATGCCGAGATTATCCCAGCCATTTGCAGAGCCGTCACCGTTTGATCCAAGGTGGATATACGCTTCATGAAAGTCCAGCCCGAAAGTCGGCAGGATGCGCTTGGAATAGTCGATATCGATTTGCGTTAACTTGTTCGGTTCATCCCCAGACAATTTGGCTGCGTGTACCAGTATCGAGAACTCATCACCAATGAAGGGATCGTCAACCTGAAATATGGTCGGGAAAAACCTCTTTCCGGCAAGCCCGTGAGCCAAAATTGCGGCAGGCATGAGAAGAACAATCACCAGACCAAAGCCGAAGACACGGTATATCCTTGCCAGTATTGAAAGTATTGAATGTCTCATGTTTCTCTCTCCATAGTATCTTCGTTCATTCTATCAGCGAGATTCATCAGTGTCAATATATTTCTGGCGACGTATGAAGTCTCTGTCAAACAATGTCTCGTCATGATAATCAATAGTATTTAGGCTCTAAGATATGCAAAGAGCTTCGTCACCTGACCCCGGCTGAGTCCATCCTCTCCTCTTTCCTTCTCAAAGCGTTGACAATAACCCGATTAAGATTTGTCGCATAGACAACACAAAGTGAAAAAGTGATGCCCACAAAGCTTCAAGACGTATTGACAGAAAAGAAAAACCAGAATAGCGGCTGTTGATCCCACGGCAACAGCACCAATCTCAACATTTTGGTCGCTAATCGAGTCCTCATTGATTACATTTGCTCTCTGTAAAAGTGCCTGCAGTGATACCGCTCACCGCATGAAGAATAACTGCAAAAAAAATCATCAAAAACTTTTCAACAACCGTCTTGCGTCTTCTTATAAAGGCATGGAAAAAGGAAAGAATCCATCCGACAAAGAGGAAAGCCAAGAAAGCCAAGAGAAGAAAAGGACTCCCTTCCCCCTTGGATAGAGAAAAGTTTGCCTCTCGAATAAAATCCATGTTAGCAACGAAAATGAGAATGCATGTCAAGCTCATCACAAAAAGGGTTAGAACCACGCACAATTATAGCTTGGGCAAGATATGCAGTATTCAGGAAGAGCAATGCTATGGGCCATAGAACCACCTTTTCCAATTCCAGAAGTGAATAAGCTTTTGCGTGAAGGCTGTATCGCTCAGTTTTTCCGCTAGGTCTGCAAGTTCAGCCTTGTTTTTCTCTATCTCCTTGAACTGTTCTTTCTCGATCCCTCCGTCAAGGATAAACTGTCTAATCTTTTCTAGTTCCCCATTATCGAGCCAAATGCCGTGTCTTCCACATTCATCTATGATCAAGCCTGATATATGAGCATAATTCTTTCGCACCATGAGTTTCCCACACCTTGCACAGGGGAGATATTCGATTGTGTCCGGCAGAGGAGGACGACTATATTCTTTCTTGAGCTGTTCTTCCCTATAGACTGTCGACTCGGCCGTGAGGACATCAAACTCTCCAGGATCAAGCCAAAGGCCGTTACATCGCGGACAGGCGTATATATCTACCACATCCTCTCTCTTACGCTCAAGATGGATTTTGCACCTGGGGCATATGGGACTTTTAAGACTTTTCGCATCGCCAACCCTTCCCCCGCAAAAAGGGCAGAGGACACTTTTAGGATTTACATCCTTTCCGCACTGGGGGCATTTGACAAGTTCCACCATTTCCCTTTCATTGACGACACTCGCAGATGTCGCTTTCGAGTTATAATTTGCACCATTATAACAAATCAGAAATATGAGGACTACGGAAGGACCTTTGCCACGAGAGGGACAAGATCACCTAGTTGCATCTTCACTTCGTCACTATCAACTATCGGAGAGTATTCAGCTACTTACTCGCAACTCCCCGCGTCGGGTTGACGTTTTCCTTCATGCCTTCTCTCAGCAAGCCTCATCTCTCTTCTGGTCCTGCCTTCCCGATTTTAGATTATTCCACCCTTACCCTATAGAACCTTTTCTTGCCGACCCTTATGATATGTTCACCTTCCGTGAGCACGGTGTCGGGATCTGTTATCAGCCTCTCGTCTATCTTTACGCCACCCTGTTTGATGAGCCTCATCGCCTCGCTCGTACTCTTTGCGAGCCCCGTTGTCTTCATGATCTGGGGGAGCCATGTCCCTTTCTCGCCGCCCGAAGCTGAGATCGTAAGTGAAGGCAAGGTCGATTCGATGGTCGAGATGTCCTTTCTTTCGAAGATCATCTCGTATTCCTTCCGTGCCGTTTCCGCCTCTCCAGGACCGTGATACTTCGTGACAAGCTCCATTGCGAGTTCTTTCTTCGCCTCCCTCGGGTCTCTCTCTCCCTTCTTCAGCTTCTCCCTGAGCGTGTTGAACTCGTCGAGGGATATACGGCTCAGGAGCTCATAGTAGCGTTCTATGAGGCCGTCGGGCAGGCTCATGACCTTCTTGAATATCCCGGTCAGTTCACCGTTGACATATTCGAAGGCAGGCTCGTCGATACCGATGTAGTTTCCGAGGCTCTTTGACATCTTGTTTACGCCGTCAAGGCCTTCGAGGAGGGGCATCATGAGAACGACCTGCTCTTCCACATCCATCTTCCTCTGGATGGTCCTTCCCATGAGGAGGTTGAATTTTTGATCTGTGCCCCCGAGTTCCACATCTGCCTTCAGGGCCACGGAATCGTATGCCTGGAACAGGGGATAGTAGAATTCGAGGATGCTGATGTCCTGCTGATTCTTGAACCTCTTCTTAAAGTCTTCCCGTTCGAGCATTCTCGCGACAGTCTGCATGGCCCCGAGCCTCACGAGCTCCATGTTCCCCATGGTGCTGAGCCATTCGCTGTTGAATGTTATTCTGGTTTTTTGGGGGTCGAGGATCTTGAAGACCTGTGTCCTGTACGTCTCGGCATTCTTCAGGACCTCTTCTCTCGTGAGCGGCTTGCGCATCTCGCTCTTTCCGGAGGGATCTCCGATCATGCCGGTAAAATCGCCGATCAGGAAAATCACCTCGTGCCCGAGGTCCTGAAACTGACGCATCTTTTCGAGGAGGACCGTATGTCCGAGATGGATATCGGGCGCCGTCGGATCAAAGCCCGCCTTTACCCTTAGAGGTCTTTCTTCTCTATACGATCTATCGAGCTTGCGGATGAGGTCGCTCTCGAGGATGATCTCGACGGTCCCTCTCTTGATGATCTCCAGCTGTCTCGATGGCTCCATCATGGCTGATTATGATAAAACGGAAGGACGAGCCGCGTCAAATCACTTCAAGTTCTCATGCCGACGAACCCTTGTTGGAGAAGTTGATGGTGGATTCCGGCGCTCTCATAACTCGTAGAGGGTTTCGTCGACCCTGGGCTTGTGCCTCCTGCGACCCTTTGCCTTTGTGCCAAGGATAAAGGGATCTTCCTCATTCAGGACATCTCCCAACTCCTCTTCGACCCTGTCAGGATCTTCTCCCCGTTCGAGACGGTTCATTACTTCTTCCATTCCTGAGCCCATGGTCAGTCCTGTTGCTTCAGAGAGTTTTCTCATGAGCGCGGCTGCCTGACGAGGGTCATCTTCATTGATCTTGCCTTCTTCCTTCGCGAGCATTGCCATCGCCTTCTCGAGTTTTGTTTCGTCAAAGGACGGCATCTCGGCATCTGGAGAGTTATCTTCTTTCCTTTCAGAGATTGCGGAGAACAATGATATCGCACGTTTGAGCTCAGGATTTTTACACCGTGGACAAAGGGGGGTCTTCTCCGTATTGACTGACCGTGAGAAGAAGTTATAGATAGTATCGCAATCCTTGCAGTAAAACTCATAGATCGGCATGCAAACCCTCCTTCAAGAGTGTTTCTCGATTCCTCCGAGATGTTGCCCGTACTATGTACGATTATATCAGATGGCGAGACTTGGGATTCCGGTTGAAAAGTATGCCGCGATCATGGTAGTGTGGTTGAACGCCTGTGAGAACAGTCATGAAGAAGCGAAAGGAGGTGAACAGGATGAAGAAGGTTTTGGCCCTTGTCATAGCCGTCCTTTTTTCTTTCTCAGCAACAGTGATAGCCTTTGCAGAGGAAAAACCGGCTGCAGGTGCGTCAACGATGAAGACCGAGGAGAAGAAGGCAGAGCCTGAAAAGTCGGCAGCGCAGAAGCCGAAGAAGAAAAAGTCAAAGAAGAAGTCGTCGAAGAAATCGAAGAAGACAAAGAAGGCAGCGGAGAAGCCCGCAGAAGAGCAAAAACCGTAGTCATGGCAGGGGCGGGTGGCTTGCGCCACCGCCCTTGCTGTTCCGGTTCAGATGGAGCCGTTCCTTCTCAAAAGGGCGCCCCTTCCACTCGGAGAAGAGCAGAAGACCTCTGAGCCACGTGTCCCTTTTCCCTTTCCATGCGGCGGAATAGTCAGAAGTGCAACCGATTACAACGAATCGATAAGGCAACTCACTGCCTGCCAGAGACTTCTCCCGGCAATGTGAGCATGTATCCCCAGCTTTATGCTGCCCGGTATAAGTCTTGGCTTGAAGAGAAGCAGTTTGATGGCGCGACGAAGGGAATATCTGCCCGAGTCATCAGAGACATTCAGCAGATCCAGAGGAACCTCCTCGTCACTTCTGTCGGTAATCGAACGGACGGCAAAGAAGGGCAGGTTCTTCTCAAGCGAGAGCTTTGCGATACCGAACGTCTCCATATCGCACACAGGAAGAGGGAATTCCCCGGCGATAACCTTCCTGATCTCTGATTTCTGTTTCCACTTCTCAATGGTCACAATGCTTCCCTCACGTACGGAAAGGTTCCTGGACAGTTTCTCTATCACATCTCCGTTCCGCAGCTCCAGAACATCCGCCGCGCGGTCATCCAAAGAAAGAACCTTGGAGGCTACTATGATCTCACCGATGCGAGCCCCGTCGTAGAGGGCGCCGCCGAATCCTGCGGAGAGGATGATCTCCGGGACATACTTCTCGACCACATATGCGAGTGCTTTCTCCGCGCTGCGGCTGCCCATACCGGTCAGGATGAGCGTTATGTCGTGAGATGAGTACCGGGCATGAAAGACGTCGAACACGCACTCTTTCCGTTTTCTTGTTGCCCCGGTATTCCGGACTATCGCTCGTACTTCCTGAGGAAAAGCAGAAACTATCGCGACTCTCATCGTATCACCACATGAAACAAACCGGATCGGCTCATGGCGAGAACACTCGTCCGGCAGAGTCCCTCTTCCCTTTGCACCATTTTTTGAGTGATTTAGTATAATTTATCCAGCACATTAATCTCAAAGCATACGAAAACAGTGGTTTACCCTATGCAACTCTTTCTCTTCTTTTTGCGATGGACCTTCTTGATTCCGACCATCGTGGGATCTCTTTACGTGATATTGTGCCTTTTCGCGGTATGGCGTTTTCGTGCTCCTTCAGCATATTGCTTTCAGGACGTTCTCCGGTGGCCTCCCGTCACCATCCTGAAGCCCGTATGCGGCCCGGAGAAAGGTCTCAAGGAGAACCTCCGGAGCGCTTGTTTACAGGATTACCCCGAGTTCCAGGTCGTCTTCTCGGTTCAGGATCCCGCTGACCCCGCAATCCCCCTTCTCAGAGAAATTCATGAAGAGTTCGGACCTGACAGGGTGTCAGTGGCTGTTGAGAATGTTCTGGCAGGCCCCAACGGTAAAATCAATAATTTGCTCGGAGCTCTGCGCCATGCCAGGTATGACGTCCTCGTGATCAGTGACAGCGATGTGCGCCTGAGATCCGACTATTTGAAGGCTGTCGTCGCCCCTCTGGCAGACCCGGGAGTGGGATTTGCGTGCACACTTTACAGGGCTACCTCAGCAGACCGGTGGTTCGAACGGATGGAGTTGTTGACCATGAATGCCGATTTCATACCCGGCGTGGTCTTTGCCTATCTGAGTGGAGCTTCACGGTTTTGTCTGGGATGTTCTGTGGCTTTGCGGCGCCAATCCCTGAAAGAGATGGGAGGTCTGGAAAGCCTCGCAAATTATCTGGCCGAGGATTATGAAATGGGAAGACGCCTTTGGGTTTCTGGAAAGAGGATGGTCCTTGTTCCCTATCTTGTGGATATTGTGGTCGACCTCAAGAACCCTTCCCAGTGGTGGAATCATCAGGTCTGTTGGGACCAAAAAACGCGCTCGGCTCATGCCGCAGGTTTTTTAGCAAGCATCTTGACCCGTTCTGTTCCTTTTGCTCTCCTCCTTGCCCTGTCACGTATGGGAGATAGCCTGGGAATGACGATCCTGACCTGTGTCCTCGGACTTCGCCTGTCAGCGGCGGCAGGGATATTGGGATTGGGACTGCGGGACCGAGAGGGTCTGAAGAGTCTTGCGCTTCTCCCTCTGAGGGATCTCGCCGCCATGGTCTCGTGGGTTCTCGCATTCATTAAAAAGACGGTGATCTGGAGGGGCTCGGAATTCGTGCTCACCCGGAATGGCCGTCTCCTGTTCCCCTCTTTCCGAAATCACGGGGAACACAGGGACTGAGAGAGCGTTAAGGAAGAGCGGTCAGTGCAACGCCCAGACAGACAAAGAGGATACCGACCCAACGCTCTAAGGTGACCGTTTCCTTCAGGATGAATTTCGCTCCGAAGGTGCCCGTGACGTAGACAAGCGACTTCGCAGGAAAAACGAGACTCAGGTCAGCCCAGGCGAGGACGACGAGAAAGGAGCAGAACGTGATGGCCATGCAAAGAATGGCGCAGAGGAAGTTCCTGTTGCCGATCACTCTTCGCCAAGTGGCAAGAAGGGCCGTAGGGCGGATAGTGGATATCTCCCCCACCTGTTTCATTCCCCTTGTGAGGAAGACATCTCCCGCGGAATCGGCCAAGACGATCACGGCGATGAGCATTGCCGTCTTCATCGGCCGTCGCTCCGCAGGGCCTCTTCCTCCGCTCGCCGGGTCTTTTGCCTCTCCGAGCGCAAAACCAGGACGACACCAAGAGAGATGAACAGAACCCCTGTCCATCGTGCGAGAGAGATTGCTTCTCTTAAGAAATGGCGGGCGAAGATCGCATTCACCATGACTTCTGCGGACACAGCGGGCACAACAAAGCTCAAATCGGCCCATGAAAGGGCGGACGCAAAAAGGATAAAGGAAGCAGCCAGGAGCGCAGTTCCGAGCCAAACAGCGGGATTTTCAGCGACGTGAATAAGAAGAGGCAGCCAATCCTTGCTGATCCCTATTTCCTTCATACTCATACTCAGGAAGACGTTTCCCGTCGCCTGGGCGAGTATGGCCGGAATCAATACAACAATGGTCTTCCTCACCGGACTTCTCCGGGCCGCGAGAGCCAGGTCAAATACCAGAAGGAATGGATCTCTCGCCGTGCCGGATAACGCGAGCCGGCTCCGCCATCGAATTTCTCAAAAGAGGGAGGATTCAGGAGTAATGTTTTCATCTGTTACTTTCACCGTTCCTTTTACAGGGTAACTGCATAATTCCCTGTTTGTCAATTTCCCGCGTGAACAGACACGTGGCATTCCTCACCAGCCACTGCCTTTGATCAACGAGTTTCCTGGCCGGCCTTCAGGAATTGCAGCCAGGGGAAAGTCTGCGAGATGGGTCCTCAGGGCATCATCTTCATCCGGCAAGGTACGCTTCTGTTTCAGCATGGATGAGAGCAGAAACAAGGGGAGCGTAACAATGAATACTCCTGTCCAAGCCAAGTGATGGTCACGAATGGCAAAGGCCATGCAGAGGTTGAATGCGAGCACGCCCAAATAGAGACCCGGACCTATGAGGTATCTCCAGGGATATCGGTAACCCGCATAATCCCTAATCCTCGAGCTGTCCAGATATGCATCAATGAGTTGGAGTGCGTAGATCATCAGGAATCCCACGATGAGCCATCCCGCAAAGTTCGATATGGGCACCCCGAAATAGGCGCCCTTCTGAGGGTACCCGTATATCTGGCCGAGAAACCATTCCTTTCCCCGCAACGCCAGGGGATCTATGATGATATCGAGATAGAGGAAGAAGACCGCCCCAAGAATCCGTGTGGAGAGCGACTTCCTGAGCATCTTCGTTTCCAGCAGATAAAGAGGCCCTCTTGAAAGGATAGGCGAAGTCACTGCCAGTGCCATCGCGTAGCTTGCATACGCCAGAAACACATAGCTCATAGAATCCATAAAGGGTATCCCGAGCACCCACAGCTCTCTGCCTCTTGTTTGTTCGATGTAGTAATAGTATCCATAGGGAATGCCATTATGGATGGAAGAGTATTCAGATAGCCATGCGATGATGTACCCTACGACGATGAAAAGTGCGGCCCTCTTGATTCCCAAATGCAATGAACAACCGAAAAAATACGCGAGGAAAAAAACAAAGACATAGGGCCTGAGAAGAATGGTACTGAGGAGGAGAGAGAGCGGCTCCATCAGCTCTCTCTCAGATTCCAGATGACCAGCCTGAGGAGGTCTTTGGGATTTGAAAAGGCGTTCCTCATGACCGTGGCTTCGTAACCGCTGTGGACCATGCAATTCCTGCACCTCGGGTCGCTGTCCGTACCGTACTTTTCCCACGGCGTTTTCTCCATCATCGCTCCGAAGGAAGGGTAGTAGGCATCCGTAACAAGATAGCAGGGGGATTTCCATCCAAGGGCGTTTCGCGTGGGATTACCCCACGGCGTGCACCGCATCTCTCTCTTTCCCTTCAGGAAATCCATGTACATGGGGGAGCTTATCAGGGGGAATCTGTCGAAGCAGCGAGCCGTCCCGCTGAACTTCTTCCTGATCTCACCCCTGTCGAGAAAGATACCGTCTTCTACACTTTCATAACTGAACGCGGGGGAGACGAGTATCCCGTCCACGCCGGCGCTCTTCAGTAACTCAAACAACCTTTCGAGTTCCTCCATGTCCGAGTTCCTGTACACGGAGGTATTGGTGCTCACCCTAAAACCCCTCTGCTTTGCCTTTCCTATGGTTTCGATGGTCTTTCTGAACGTCCCGGCTCTGTTCGTGACGCGGTCATGGGTCTCCTCCATCCCGTCAAGGTGAAAGTTCAGGGTAAGCCGGGAAGCGGGCTTAAATTCCTCGATAAAGGTTTCCGTGAGAAGTCCGTTCGTACAGAGATAGACATGTCTCTTCATTCCGAGAAGCGCCGCCACAAGAGGCTTTAACTCCGTATACAAAAGAGGCTCCCCGCCCGTGACTGTCACCACAGGGGCTCCTGACTCCACTGCAGCATCGATGCACTGATCGAGGGACAGATCATCTGTCTGTTCCCTGGCATGGAGCCGAATCCTGTCGCAGCCCGCACACGAGAGGTTGCACCGGTGCGTCGGCTCCAGCATAAGCACAAGCGGGAATGTCCTCTTACCCGTGAGGGCATTCTTAACAAAATACGATGTTAACGATGTATAGAGACTAAGCGGAAAACGCATGGGTGGCGAAAGAACCTCCTTTAGGATACCTTCTTTTTCTTTCTTTCCGTAATGAACTTCAGTGTCTCTTCCAGCTCGACAAGAGAGACTTCGGTATTCTTGCAGGGGCCTTCAGGCCTCCTGTTCGGTATGGCAAGGACGGGTATCTTTTCTGCTACGTCCCTTATCCCGCTCACGAGGTCCCGCTCGCAGGCAAAGGCGAGGATACACGTCGGCCGATACTGTTTGATCGCTTCCCTCGCCTCTTCTCCCCCACCGGCAGTAAGAACCTTGAAGCCTTCTTCGCCGGTCCTTTCGACGATCTGCCTCCTTGCTTCCCTCTTCAGACATCTCGGCAGCAGGATAAGGAGCCGTTCAAGGTCCAGCCTCTCTCCACGGCTCTTCGTCATGAAATTATGCACCTTGATAAAGGAGTTCCCCACTCTGTCCCTGCTGATCCCGAACTTTCTTCCAAGCCATATCGTTTTGGGAAGAAGGGTAAGAAGGAGTTTCTCTCTCCATTTGTGGGGGAGCAGGGATTTTCTGAATTTCACAAGAGATACCCCCTCCGCGATCATAAGGACGGAGAAAAGCCCTGCGAAACAGGCTACGATCCACTCTAGAATGATCGCAAGAGAGGGATCAAGCTGTTCGATTCTCGGTCTGATCAGGTACCAGGCCACCTGCACGACGAGGACCGCGAGAAGCATAATGCCGGCAGCCAGAAAGAAGAAGGTGGTCATCTTCTCGTTTATTTCCTGGTCCCGGGGATCCGCCTCACCCTTCCAGTCCGCCCACTCGTCACCGAGTTTTCGATCTTTCCGCTGAGCATCAGCCTCTGCTTCTTTTTCAGCCATGCCGATTCTCCAGTTTGCTCATCTCTTTATGTAGTCATTTGTCTCGAACCAATCGATCGCCCTCGCCATGGCTCCTTCAACGGAGTTCTGAGGCATATTCAATTCTCCCACCGCCTTTGAGCAGTCGAAAAACATATACTTTCGTGCCATCTTCACACCCGTTAAGGGTACCCTGGGGTGCCGGAGAGTCAATCGTGAAATCGCTTCGTCAGCATAGGCTGCCATCAATACCGGCAGATATGGAAGTCGCACCTTCGGCGGTTTCCGCCCGGTCATCCGGGCAAGAGTTCCAAAAAACTCCCGGAGAGTAAGGTTCGCGTTTCCCAGGATATATCTTTCACCCGTCTTTCCCTTCAGCGAAGCGAGCCAATGACCGATAGCGACGTCCTCCACATCGACAAAATTGAGCCCTGTGTCAACATATGCGGGAATCTTCCCGTTAAGGAAATCTACGATTATCCTGCCGGTGGGTGTCGGCTTTCTGTCCATGGGGCCGATGGGGGTCGAGGGGTTTACGATCACCGCGGGCAGACCTCGTTCAATGAAAGCGCACACCTCTCTCTCCGCGAGAAATTTCGATCTCTTGTAGTGCCCAACCATCTCCCTTAAGCCGGCGGATGTCTCTTCGTGCGAGGGTTTCCCTTTTGAGCTTGCGGAGAGTGTCCCCACCGTGCTCGTGTAGACAACTCTCTCCACGCCCATTCTCAAAGCGGCTTCCATCACATTCCTTGTCCCACCGAGATTGATCGCGTACATTGTCTTAGGATCAGGAACCCAGAGACGGTAATCGGCAGCGACGTGATAAAGCTGGCTGCACCCCTTGAGTGAACGGCAGATTGAGTCAAAATCTCTGACATCGCCCCTGATCAACTCCGCGTCGAGGGATGTGAGGACAGACGAATCACTTCCTTCCCGCACGAGCGCAACTACATGGATGCCTCTCTCGCGCAATACTTTGGCCACATGAAATCCGACAAACCCCGTGGCGCCTGTGACAAGGGCTCTCACCGGTGTTTCCCGTTTCCCTCGGCCGTCGAGAGAAACTTGCCGAGGGCCATAAGGGGAAAACAGTTTCTGTAATTATGGTAATTTATTGCGAAATACTTCGGGAAACCCGTTCCGGTAAACTCAGGCTCGTCCCACGTTCCGTCGGCATTCTGGCTCTTGACAAGGTAGGAGATTCCCCGCCTCACTGCGTCGCCGTTACCCTCACCGGCTGCCATGAGCGCCATGATCGCCCACGCCGTCTGGGAGGGTGTAGTTTTTCCGCAGCTTTTCAATGCCATGTTTTCGTAGGACTCGCAGCATTCTCCCCATCCACCGTCATCGCGTTGTATGCTCTTTAACCAATTGACCGCTCTTCTGACGTAAGGCTTCTTCATGTCTTCCCCGATCGACCTGAGCCCTGTGATCACGGACCATGTGCCGTTAATGTAATTGACCGCCCATCTGCTCCACCACGAGCCGTCTTCCTCCTGCGTCTTCATCAAGAACGCGATGGCCCTCCGGACGGCCTCATGGGACAGGGGATATCCAAGCAGTCCAAGAAGTTCGAGGGTCCTTCCCGTGAGATCAGGTGAACTTGGATCGATCATCGCCTCGAGGTCTCCGAAGGGAAGCTTGTTCAGTATCTTCATGTTGTTATCGGCGTCAAAGGCTCCCCATCCGCCGTCCTTTCCCTGCATCCCGAGTATCCACTCAACCCCCCTCCCGAGATTGTCCGGGTCCACGAATTCCATATCAGAATACCTGTGGAGAAGCATCAGGATCACCGCTGTGTCGTCGACGTCAGGATACCAGTTGTTTTCGAACTCAAAAGCCCAACCACCAGGTGCAAGGCGCGGTCTCTTCACACTCCAGTCACCTGCCCTGAAAATCTGCCTGGAAACCAGCCACCTGCACGCCATGACGAGGGAAGGATGTTCCTTGTCCATTCCCGAGTAAAGCAAGGCGAGTGAGGTGAGGGCGGTATCCCATACAGGAGAGACACAGGCCTGAAGGACAAGTTCCTCTTCGGTCTCGATGGTGAACCTTTCGAGTGCTTCGAGACCCTTTCTTACAGACTCGGATGTCAGGTCGTGGCCCAGAGCGACAAGGGCCAGCACCGAATTCACCATCGCAGGCTGTATCCCTCCCCAGTCCCCTCCCGGCTCCTGGTGCCTGAGTATCCACTGTTCCGTCTGTCTCATCGCCCGTTTCCTGAGAGGTCTCAGGGGAAGTCTTTCCATAATTTTTGCTACGCTGTCGAGGACAACGAAGAACTGGCTCCATGACAAAACAGACATCTTTTTCGTTGTGAGGGGGGGTCTCCGGGATGGGTCTTTGTAAAGCTCACGGATCCCTGCACTCTTGTGCACCGGTCTTACCGGTTTGAGATCGACGATTATGGAAAGCGGCACGATGGTGGACCTCGCCCAGCTCGATAAATTGTATATATTGATGGGGAACCAGTGGGGAAGAAGGTTTATCTCCACAGGGATCGAAGGGATCGCCTTCCAGTCGAATTCTCCGAAGAGGGCGAGGAATATCTTGGTAAATACCCGTGAAGCTTCGACGCCTCCCTTTCTGAGGATGAACGCCCTTGCCCGCCGAAGAGGTTCATCATCGGCAGAATACCCTGCAAGTTTAAGGGCGAAGTATGCCTCGATTGTTGTGCTGAGATCCCCGTCGCCTCCCCAGTGGATCGACCACGTCCCGTCGTGCTTCTGGAGCCGGAGTATATGGCGAGCCATTTTCGCGTCCCTCTTTTCATCCCGTAATCCCAGGAAATGAAAAAGCATAAGGTATTCCGAGGTAATCGTCACATTTGATTCGAGCTCGTACCACCAATATCCTTCCTCGTACTGTTCCTGAACATAGTACGACCGGGTTTTCTCTACCGCCTGGCGAACGCTGTCTACCAGACATGGGGATTCCGGGATGGCGAAGGATTCCATTGGTTCCGTCGGGACACCAGGCGTCTTACCTCTGAAAGGCAGCCTGAAATATCCGCCATTTCCCTTTCTCAGTAATTTAACGAGCATATTAAAGAAGTAGCAGAATCTCCTATTTTTGTCAAGGCAAAGGTTCTTGAAAAGGAAGCATAAGGCGTGGAACTGCAGCCTTCCGGAAAGAATTGTCAAGGCTCTTCCACCTCAGAGCTAAGAACCGATGACGCAGTCAGAAAGTCTCCGGTAATCCGTCAGTATGTAACCGAGGGACGCCAGCGTGCGGCGCACCTCGTCAGAGGTAAGGGCGTCGAGCTCCCGTTTGCCTGACTCTGTTGCCGTGTCAGGATGAAAGAATATCTCATTGAGCGTCCCGCCGGCGTTCTCTAAAAGAGACAGCAGGTGCTTCTGGTCAAGATTCCCTGTACACGAATTGCCATATACATAGTGTGCGGTGCGCAACCCGTACTTTCTCGCCAAATGCGTGTCGTATATCCCGAGCATTCGAAAGGTTGCCCATTCAGCATAGGGCATGGCTCCGCGTTCGGTGGGAGTGAGATCAATGACCGCAGACAACGGTTCCTTCGGGACCCGGATCCAGGTCACCCCCCTCTGTGACGCCTCACGGCAGGCCACCTCAAAGATCAGGGGATGCAGATGGAGATGGTGATGTCCGTCAATATGGCTAGGCCGGATTCCTGCCTTTTCGATGCAATTAAACTGTGCCTTTATCTCGGCTTCGATCTGGGCAAGAAGCTCGCGACGCCCCTTCCAGTAACGTATCCCGGCAAGAGCCGGACTTTGCTCCAGCCAGCCGTCCTTATCCACAAGACCTGGTATTTGGGATGGAGGAAGGACGGCCCTGCCATCACATAGTGTTAGATGAAGCCCCACCGAGAGACGACTGCGTCTCCGAGCCATCTCGATGGCCTCCTCAAATGCCTCTCCTCCTGTCATAAGACTGGCTGATGTGAGGATCCCTCTGTCATGGGCCTCGGCAACGGCCTGATTTACTGACGCGGAGGAGCCAAGGTCATCTGCCACGATAACGAGATATCGCGAATTGTTTTGCAAACTCCCCCGTGTCATAAAGGTTCAGATCCTTTCGCAGTACTTCGCGTCATTCGCGCACAACGCCTGGTAAGTTCAAGCAGGGCAGAAAAAGGAACGAGCGTGCAGATCAAGAGGACCCAGGCAGAAAGCGAGGGGTACCATGGCAAGATGCCCTGGCTTTGGAAGCCGCTGAATACTTCAAGGAAAAAAGTAGTATTCCTTTCTCAAAGGGGGCGTTCATATCAGCTGCTGCATATCCATACGTTTTACGGCCAGCCGCAACCACGGAGTATATCTGTTGTCGTCCTCTCTGATGTCATCCATCAGTTCACCGACGGTGATATGCCTGATATCAGATATCTCGTCATTGTTCGGTAATGCTCCTCCCGTGTCTATCCCCCTCACCATCGTCACTGCGCATATCTCATTTTCTGTTCCAATATCCTTATATCTCACCGTATAGTGAAATTTGAACAAGCAGTCGATTTCAGAGATCATGAGTCCCATCTCCTGGAGCAGCCTTCTTCTCGATGCCTCCTTATAATCCTCTCCATGAAAGAGATGACTGGCAACCGTACCGTCCCAGAATCCAGGCCATAGGTTTTTCTTCTCGCTTCGCCGGGCAAGCAACAATTCTCCAGCACCGTTAAAGATCATGGCGAGAAAGCCCCTGTGCAGGATGCCGTCACCCTCATGACACTTGTCCTTTTCCTCCACTCCAATGAAATTGTCGTTATCATCCACGATGACAATCCGTTCCATCTCACCTCACTATTTCGCGTATTCAGTGT